>JADDQT010000004.1 GCA_016781225.1 Actinomycetota bacterium | reverse complement strand
GGTTACGCCCAGGCCTGCCAAGGCGGTCACGATCGCGCCGGGGACGCCCAGCTCGGCGAAGGACACAGCCGGAACCTCGTCGACGGTGGTCGTTCGCCGCGGTTGGCCGTTGATTGCGGAGGAGTCTCGCTGGGCGGAGCGGCGGCGCTGGTTGCGGCGCGGCGCGCCTCCAGCGTGGAGGGTGTTGGACACGTGTGGGTTCCTTCTGTTGGTGGGGCAGTGTGGGCCGTTGATGCTGCGGCCACACGCTCCAAGAAGCGGAAACCCGGCGCCCCAGGGACGCATCGCACTCGACCTCGGCAGGGCCCTTGGGCACCACCGGCTCCGACACTGTACCGGGGAATGGGGGTCTACCTGTTGGTGACGAGCCCTCGAACAAGGATGACGCCTGGCCTTCGCCTGCGTTTGCTGGCTGGTCTGGCCGTGGGCGGGGGGGGACTTGAACTCCGATTCGAGGGGTTATCGACGGGGGTGACTGGTGCCCATAAATGGCTCTGACCAGGGTGTTTACACTTAGCCAGTGCCAGACTGTGTTGGCCCGAAGCGGCCTGTTTCTACCCGTCCGGTAGAAGTTTCGGTAGAAGTCGACGGGCCTCAGGGAGCGAGCGAACCGACCGGGGGAGGGTAGCCACACTTCTGCACAGCAACTCCCGGTAGACGAGTGAGCCACTCGGTCACCAACTATGCACCGACCGGGGTATACTGCTGCGGTGGTTTTCGATCTGAGCGACCTGACCGAAGAAAGCGCCAGGGAAGCTATGGAGCAGTTGCTCGCTCAGTTGGAGAACTCCCGACGAGCGGTCGACCTCTACAAGCGGCAGGCGGCCGGAATCCGAAAGATGATCGACGGCCTCGTGGAGATAGTTCCAGCCCTCGAAGACCTCCTCCCCGAAGACCTCGATGACGACGAGGAGCCGAGGCCACGTGGAGCGGAAGCAGTTCGCCGCGTTCTCATTGAGAGGGGGGGCGAGTGGCTCACGGTTCCTGCGGTGGTGAACAGGCTCGAAAGAAACAACTGGATGCCGAAGTCGTCGAATCCAGCCAACGCCGTACGTTCTGCTCTGGAGCGACTTGTCGAGATCGAGGTGGCCGAGAAGGAACGTTCTGGGGAGGGTGCCGTGATCTACCGGTACAAGGAGGAACCCTTCTAGAAGGTTGGCCTCAGGGGGGTGGCTCTCACACCTGACCCCCCCGTAGGCCCCATGCCCCCGTTGTGTAGTTGGCCTAGCACGTTGGACTCTGGTTCCAGAGACGCCGGTTCGAATCCGGCCGGGGGCACGCTTGTTGCCGTACCAGGCTACGCCTTTTCGCGCTTTCGCCGCACGGCGTCTGCGTCGCACCTCGTCGCTCCCCAGGCCGCCGTTATCCATCCCGAGGCAACCCCGAGTGGGATCGGCACCCTTCCCCGAGACGTGCTCCTGCTCCTCGCCGGGGCCCAAGCCGAAGCTGCCCTCGCACGCAGCCTCGGGGTCGGTGCTGACGTCCGGTGAACAGCCTGCGGGGAGGCCGCCGTGCGCGAACCAGCGCTTCGCTCGGAGCGTTCCGACCGAGCTTCCTCGCCGCTGCCCGGCCCAACGCTGCCATTCCCTCAGGCGTCGGCGCCTGCGGGTGATCAGCTTCACGGAGGCCACGTACGCTGCTGCATACGCGGCCGGCACGAGGTTCGCATCCAGCTTGGCTAGGCCGGAAGCTGGGGTGACTGTCGAGTTGGGGCCTCCAAGGGGCCGAGGAGGACCAGGGAAGCAAGGTGGACAGCACTGATCTGGCAGAAGTCCGACGGACGCTCTGGGCTGCTGCCGACCAGCTGAGGGCGAATTCGACGCTCGCCCCGAACGAGTACCGCGGCCCCGTGCTCGGCCTGATCTTCCTCGCCTACGCGGAGCACCGCTTCGAGCAAGTCCGCCCAGAGCTGGAGGCCAAGGCCAGCGCCCGCCGGCCGGTCACCCCCGACGACTACCGGGCTCGGTCGGTCCTGTTCATCCCCCAGGAGGCCCGGCTCTCACACCTCGTGAACCTCCCCGAGAGGGAGAACCTCGGCTCTGCCGTCGACGCTGCCATGCGGCTCGTCGAGACCCACAACACCGAGCTCAAGGACGTGCTCCCCAAGGCCTACCAGCGGCTCGAGAAGTCGACGCTCATCGAGCTGCTGCGCCTGTTCGCACCGCTGCCCCGCAACCTGTCGGGCGACGCCTTCGGTCTCATCTACGAGGACTTCCTCTCCAACTTTGCCAAGGCCGAGGGTCGACTTGGCGGGGAGTTCTTCACCCCGCACTCGATCGTCCGGCTCATCGTCGAGATAATCGAGCCGTTCCACGGCCGGGTGTTCGACCCCGCGTGTGGGTCGGGCGGCATGTTCGTTCAGTGCGCGAAGTTCGTCGAGCGACATGCCGGCTCGGCAACCAAGGAGCTATCGGTCTATGGCCAGGAGCAGAAGGAGGTCACGGTTCCGCTCGCCAAGATGAACCTGGCCCTCCACGGCCTGTCCGGCGACATCCGGCTCGGCAACAGCTACTACGACGACCTCCACAACAGCGTGGGCGCCTTCGACTTCGTGATGGCCAATCCGCCCTTCAACGTGAACGGCGTTGACAAGGACAAGCTCACCGGCGACCCTCGCTTCCTGTTCGGGCTGCCCAAGCCCGACACCGCCAACTACCTCTGGATCCAACTGTTCCACGCCGCGCTGGGCGACGGCGGCCGGGCCGGGTTCGTGATGGCCAACTCGGCGGGCGATGCCGGGCACTCCGAGCGCGAGATCCGCCGCCAGCTCATCGAGTCGAAGACCGTCGACGTGATGGTGGCCATCGGAACCAACTTCTTCTACACGGTCACCCTACCGGTGACGCTCTGGTTCCTCGACAAGGGCAAGCGAAGCACTGAGCGAGAAGACACCGTGCTGTTCATCGACGCTCGCCACCTCTATCGCCAGATCGACCGGGCTCATCGTGACTTCCTACCCGAGCACATCGAGCTGCTCGCAAACATCGTGCGCCTCTACCGAGACGAGGACGTCGAGACCGTTGCCGGGAGCGGGACGCTGCTCAAGGAGCGCTTCCCCGACGGCACCTACCTCGACGTACCCGGCCTCTGCAAGGTCGCCGCCCTCGCCGAGATCAAAGCTCAGGGTTGGAGCCTCAATCCCGGCCGCTACACCGGCACCACTGCCGCAGAGGATGACGGCGAAGACTTCACTGAGAAGCTAGCGGTCATCCACGACGAGTTCACTCGCCTGAGCGCCGAGGCCGAGGACCTCCGAACCAAGGTCGACGCCGCTGTACAGGCGATTCTCGACGTATGACCGAGTGGCGTCGGACGGTGCTCGGCGACGTGTGCGAGCTGAAGCGTGGCTACGACCTCCCCACCGCGGTTCGCGAGACGGGGGCCTTTCCGGTTGTCTCGTCCAGTGGCGTCACGGGCTACCACTCGGCGTCAAAGGTCCAAGGGCCTGGCGTGGTAACTGGTCGATACGGGACTCTCGGCGAGGTGTTCTTCATCGAAGAGGACTACTGGCCGCTCAATACTGCGCTCTACGTTCGCGACTTCAAGGGGAACGACCCCCGTTTCGTTGCCGCACTCCTGCAGTCGCTCAAACTTGGGCGGAACGATGGAGCAGCAGCGGTCCCTGGCGTGAACCGCAACCACCTCCACGGCCTCCCGGTTCTGTGTCCTGACACGGTTACCCAGCGGCGAGTGAGCCTGGTGCTTCGTGCTCTCGATGAACTTATCGACAACAACCGGCGGCGGATCGAGCTGTTGGACCAAATGGCGCAGACCATTTACCGGGAGTGGTTCCTCCGCTTGCGCTACCCCGGCCATGCCGACGCCGCTCTCGTCGACTCCCCCTTTGGCCCCGTCCCAGACGGCTGGGAGGCCACGACCATTGGCGAGGTTGCATACGTCAATGTCAAGTCACGAACGCCCGCTCCCGACGAGGCGATCCGTTACCTCGACATCTCGGGTCTGGGCGACCGACAGCTAAAAAGCCCGTGCCAGATCAGGGGCGAAGAGGCACCGGGTCGGGCTCGGCGTGTCGTCCGCCCCGGCGACATCGTGTGGTCGATGGTCCGCCCAGGGCGACGTGCCCATGCCCTCTTAATCGCGCCGGGAGATGACTGGATCGCCTCAACGGGGCTCGCCGTTCTGACCGCTGCTCGGATCTCTAACGCACTCCTCTTCGAGACCGTCTCGGCTGCGGAGTTCTCCGCCTACTTGGTCTCCCAAGAAGGCGGGTCTGCGTATCCTGCGGTGAAGCCCAGGGACTTCGAAGACGCTCCATTTCTGCGGCCCGCCGCTGACCTCGACCGAGCCTTCGACGCTGCAGTTAATCCGCTGCATCGCCTGGCATGGGACCTTCGAGAAATCTCGGGCCGAGTCGTCAGGCTGCGAGATCTTCTTCTCCCGAAGCTTGTCACGGGAGACATCGACGTGTCGAAATTGGATCTCGACGCCGTGGTGGAGGCGGTAGCGTGAGTCCTCGGCGGTTCACAGAAGCGGAGCTGGTGGAGCGGCCGGCGCTCGCGTTGCTGGCCGAGCTGGGGTGGACCGTGGTCGACGGGTACGGCGAGACGCTGGGGCCGGCCGGGACGCTTGGCCGCGACTCGCTGCACGAGGTGGTGCTCACACACCGTCTGCGTGATGCGCTGCGGGTGCTGAATCCAACGGCGCCAGACGACGTGCGTGAGGAGGCGCTGACCGCAGTCACCAAGGACTGGTCGGTGATGGACCCGATTCGGGCAAACCAGGCGATCCACAGGCTCCTGCGTGACGGGTATCAAGCCGAGTGGCGCGATGACCGGGGCGAGCCATGTTTCGCCACCGTTCGATACCTCGACTTCAACGACTCGACCAACAACGACTGGCTGGCGACCTCGCAGGTGTGGATCGCCGGTGAGCTGCACCGGCGAAGAGCCGACACGATCCTGTTCGTCAACGGCATCCCGCTGGTGCTGGCAGAGTTCAAAGAACCGAATCGGCCGGTGAAGGCAGCGTTCGACGAGAACCTGTGCGACTACCGCGACACGATCCCGCAGCTTTTCTGGCCCAACGGGTTCGTGATCCTCTCCAACGGATCGGAGGCCAAGTTGGGCGCCACCTATGCGCCCTGGGACTTCTTCGGCGGCTGGAAGGTGATCGACGCCGACGGCAACCGGGGCGTGGTCGAGCTGGAAACCGCCATCCGTGGGACCTGCGCCCACGACCGGCTCCTCGACTTGATCGAGAACTTCGTCGCCTATAGCGAACGGCCGGGTCGCCTGGTCAAGAGCCTGGCTCGCAACCACCAGGTGCTCGGCGTCAACGCGTCGATCGAGAATCTGCACCGCATCCGCTCCGAGGGTGACACCCGTCTCGGGGTGTTCTGGCACACACAAGGATCGGGCAAGAGCCTGTCGATGCTGTGGTTCACCCAGAAGGTGCTCCGTCGCCTACCCGGGGCATGGACCTTCGTGATGGTCACCGACCGCACCGAGCTGGATGAGCAGCTTCACGGGGAGTTCGCCGACGCCGGGGTGATCTCCAGGGAGGCCCGGGTGCACGCCGAATCCTCGTCTCACCTGCGTGAGCTGCTCCAGGGCGATCACCGCTACGTGTTCACCCTGATTCACAAGTTCCGGCTCGACAAGCAGGCCGGCGAGGCCGAGATACCGGTCCTATCGGACCGCCGGGACGTGATCGTGATCACCGACGAGGCCCATAGGAGCCAGTACGACACTTTGGCGCTCAACATGCGCAAGGCGCTGCCCAACGCCGCGTTCATGGGCTTCACCGGCACGCCCCTCATTGCCGGGGAGGAGCTGACCCGTCGGGAGTTCGGTGACTACGTGAGCGTCTACAACTTCCGCGACGCCATCGAGGACGGCGCCACCGTTCCCCTCTACTACGAGAACCGCATCCCCGAGCTGCAGCTCGTCAACGCCGCCTTCGCCGACGAGCTGACCGAGCTGTTGGAGCAGGCCGAGCTTGACGAGGATGCCGAGGGCCGCCTGGTGCGCCGCTTCGCCCGGGAGTACGCACTCATCACCCGGCCCGAACGGCTCCGCACGGTGGCCAGCGACCTGGTCCGGCACTTCGTGGGGCGGGGGTTCGCGGGCAAGGCCATGTACGTCGGCATCGACAAGGCGGCGGCAGTGCGCATGTACGACATGGTGCAGGAGGCGTGGACCGAGCACCTCGTCGAGTTACGTGCCGAGCACGACGCCTTGCCCGAGCTCGAGCGGCCGTGGCTGGCCAGCCGCATCCACCTGATGGAGACGACAGATATGGCGGTGGTCGTAAGCCAGAGCCAGAACGAGATCGCCGACCTGGCCGAGAAGGGCCTCGACATCAAGCCCCATCGGGCCCGGATGAACGCCGAGACGCTCGACGAGGACTTCAAGGACTCCACCCATCCGTTGCGGTTGGTGTTCGTCGTGGCCATGTGGATGACCGGGTTCGACTCGCCCAGCGTGTCGACCATCTACCTCGACCGGCCCATGCGCAACCACACGCTCATGCAGACGATCGCCCGAGCCAACCGGGTGTTCCCCGAAAAGGAGAACGGCCTGATCGTCGACTACATCGGCGTCTTTCCGGGACCTCGAACGGGCGCTGGCCATCTACGGCGCGGCCAACGCCGAAGCTGGCGTCGACTCCCCCATCCAGGCCAAGACCGAGCTGCTCGTCGCCCTCGCCGAGGCGGTCGAGGCCGTCGCTGAGTTCTGCGAGCGCTACGACGTCGACCTCGATGAGCTGCGCGCCGCCTCTGGCTTCGAGTTCATCGCCCTTCGCGACGCCGCAGTGGAGGCGCTGCTGGCCGACGAGGAGGTGCGCACCGAGTTCCTCGCCGCCGCCCGCCACGCCCGCAAGCTGTTCAAGGCCGTACTCCCCGATCCCGCCGCGTCTGCCCACCAGTCCACAGTGGCGGTCATACGTGTGCTAGCCGAACGCATCGCCGATGTGTCGCGGCCACCCCACGCGGACATCGACGACGTAGCCGACGCCGTCGACGCCCTGCTCGACCGGTCGGTTGGCGCCGAGGAGTACGTCATCCGGGCCGCCGCCGAGGGCATCGAGCCCGACCCGCTCATCGACCTGTCCCAGATCGACTTCGAAGCGCTCTCGGCCCGATTCGCCGGCCGCAAGCGGGCCGAGACGGACCGCCTTGCCTCTCTGCTTAAGCAGCGGGCGGTGGGCGCGGCGCGCCGGAACCCGACTCGCTTCGACCTGGTGGAGCGCATCGAGGAGCTCATCGCCGAATACAACGCCGGCAGCCTCAACATCGACGAGTACCTGCACCGGCTCATCTCGCTGTCCCGCGACCTCAGCCAGGAGGAACGCCGGGCCGTCGTAGAGGATATGACCGAGGATCAGCTGGCCATTTTCGACCTGCTCACCAAGCCAGATCCGACCCTCGACGATGCCGAGCGCGAGCTGGTGAAGATCAGCGCCAAACGTCTCCTCGCCCATCTGCACGACAAGCTCGTACTCGACTGGCGCCGCAAGGCCGCCACCACGGCCGAGGTGCGCACCACGATTCGCGATGTCCTCGACGCCGACCTGCCCGCTGACCCGTATCCACCGAAGCTGTTCGACGCCAAGGTGAAGGCCGTGTTCGACCACGTCTTCAGCGCCTACGGCGACGACGGCTCGAGCGTCTACAGCGCCGACGAGTCCGCCGTTGGCGCAGCCGGGTCTGGAGTGGGGGTTCTTTCCGCACCGGACCTTGACACCATCACCGAGAGTGTCGTCGAACGCATCCGGATCGACGCCGATTTCGCCTCCAGGGTGGCCGAGCAGCTCGGCGTTGCGGGCGGGACGGCGCTCCGAACCGTGGCCGAGATCATCGACAACGACGAGGACTTCGCAGTCGAGTTCAAGTCCACCGCTCGGTGGGATCTCCGCGAGGACAAGCCGAGCAAGGCCATGGAGGACGCCGTCGTGAAGACCGTCGCCGGGTTCCTCAACACCGACGGGGGGACACTGCTCATCGGCGTGAGGCCGGACCGAGCGGTCGTCGGCCTCGACCACGATTACCTGAGGGTGAAGCCCCAGAACGGTGATGGCTTCGTCAACTGGCTAACGACGCACCTCACTAACGCCGTCGGCCACGCCGCCGTGATGCGCACCCGGGCACGGATCGCCGTCCACGACGGCCGCGAGATCTGCCGCCTCGACGTTGCCCGCTCGTCCCAACCCGTCTGGGCCACGACCAGCAAGGAGGATCGCGTCTTCTTCGTGCGAATGAACAACTCCACGCGGCCGCTGCCCGAACAGGAGCTGGCCTCGTACCTCGCGGACCGGTGGCCAGACGGGGATTGGTCTTCGGCAATGGCGCCGTGAGCCGGCTGCGCTTCAGGGTGCACGCCGTCATCCAGATGGAAGAGCGCAACCTGTCCGTAGAGGACATCCGAACAGCGCTGGACACAGGCGAGGACATCGAGATCCGACCGGAGGAGGAGCCGTACCCGGCTCGCCTCGTGTTGGGCATGTGCAGGCTCGGCGCGCTGCACGTCGCAGTCCGTGACAACATCGACGACGACGAGATCATCGTCGAGACCGCCTACCGACCCGATCCGGCGCTGTGGGAGCCGGACTTCAAGACCCGCAGGAAGACTCGATGAACTGCATCGTTTGCCATCATGGACAGACCCGGCCTGGAACCACCACCGTCACGTTCCATCGCGACAACCAGACGGTGGTGGTGAACGAGGTTCCGGCCGAGGTGTGCGAGAACTGCGGTGAGGCCTACGTCGCCGAGGAGGTCACGACCCAACTCCTGGACATCGCCGCGCAAGCCCGGAAGGCACAGGCCCAGGTGCTGGTCCGGGTCTTCGCACCAGCTGCGGCGTAGCTGCCGCGCCGCTGCCTGAGCAAACCGATCACCGTACGCGACTGGGTGATCGGCGCGAGCGTGATCGGATCCACACGGGCGGAAGATCACCGTGCAGGAGAAAGGCGTCACCGACAGTCATCTGGCGGAGAACGCGCGGGGTCAAGAAGGACACGGCGGTAGAAGGGCTGCGCGATGACGGGCGGTCACTCACGCCGCTCCACCTTGACTCATCGAGATCACTGCGAACATGCTCCTCGCCGACCAAGGCAGTGATGTAGTCGATGGTCGCCATGTCGCTCAGGCCGCTTGGGTACAGGAGCTTTGTCCGGTGGTTCGTGAGCACGTTGTCGCAATCCCGGCCGTAGATCTGATCGAGCTGCCCCTTCGACTGCCAGACGGTGACGAGCTGGATGCCTGCGCCACTGACGGTTGATGCCCACTGCGGCAGTTTCGGCAGTGGCGTGTTCGCCGCCTCGTCGAGCAACACGAGCAATCTTGGGTCGAGGGGTTCGCCCGTGCGGTTGTAGCGGTCGAACGCCTGGGTAATGAGGTCGTGTAGGAGCACGGCGAACACGACCCCGACGCGGGTCTCGTCGCCAAGCGGGGCGCAGAGGTAGAGCGTGTTGTCGCCGGCGAGAAGCCAATCGAGTGTGATGTCGCACCCGTCGGCGCTGGCCGCGATATCGGGGTCTGCCCAGGGCCACACGGCGTTGCGAGCCGTTGCGTAGACGCTGGAGGTGGTGCGCGGGTCGGTGCCCCATTGGCCGTGGAGCCAACCCTGGACCTGGTGGGCGGCGAGGGCAACCGCCGAGTCGGCGTGATCGGTCAAGAGGCGGACAAGCGGGGCGAGGGTTCCTCCGCTGTTGTCATCGGGCCGATCCAGTTCGAGCACCCATTTCACGACGTTCCGCATCGTGTGGCCCTTGGTGTTCGCCGCCGTCCACAGCATGGCGGCGATGAGCTGCTCGGCCTGTCCTCGCCAGAATCGGTCGTTGGGCCCCTCATCAGCCCCGCTGCGGGCAAGCACCTGAGCCGCTGAGAGCGCTCCCTTGAGCGTGTCGGCGGCTCGTAGTGGGCTCCAAGTCGACGTTTCAACGCCGCTCGTGCCGAGTGGGTCGAACACCTTCACCTTGCCCGTGCGCCTCCGCTGGGCAACTGTGGTCCTCAGTAGATCCGTCTTCACCGACGACACGACGGCGGGGCCGTGCCAGGCGTCTATGCCGGTGATGAGACCAGTGGTCTTTCCCGACTGACTCGGGCCGAATACCGCGACTGCGCCTCGGACACCGCGGCGCCGCCGGTACGCATGTCCCTCGGTTGAGAGGTACCGCCTTCCCCGCCGGGCGAGGACGAAACGACCGGGCTCGGGCCGCGACGTGAGTAGGGGCCGGAGCTCCCTGGTCGAGGAGAGCCGAGCCTGGGTATCCACACCGAGCCGCCTCCGCTTGTCGGCGGGCTCGTGACGTAGCTCGCTCACCCGCCGAACGACAACGGCGACCACACCCACCGAGACCGCCGAGACGATGACGACGCTTGCCCAATACAGAACTGGACCGGGAAGGTTCGAAGCCGCAGGTTCGGTCCATGCGCGCCGTGGGTCCCCCAGGTGGTCGGGCAAACGGCCAAGCGCCTCCAGCGCCTCGGGAAGGCGTGCGTGTAGCAGGCGTCCTCGGCCGATGAGGGCAGCCAGATTGGCGACGAGCCAGTGCCCTATGGAGACAACTGCCAGAACAGCGACGACAAGGAGGAAAAGGAGGTCCCCTACCGAGCGGTCTCGATCGGATGGACTGCTCATCCGAGCTCCAGCGGGACAAGTTCGGGCGGGTCGAGAAAGTCGATGGCTGCCGTCTCGGCCCGACTGGTGCCGAGCGCTCTGACGAGGTGGTCGAGCTCGTACACGTCACCTTCCAGCTGCTCACCGCCAACGACGGTGTACAGGTGGTTCTCCTGGCTGCCACGGGTCAACCCGGTGTAGCCAAGCTCTGCGTAGAGGGCATCGTCGCCCAAGAGCAGCGCCGTTTCGCAGCTGAGCCCTTGGGCCTTGTGGACGGTTCGGGCGTAGGCGTGCTGGAGGTGATCCGTGACGTAGTCGAGTGGGAGTCGAAGGTCCCGCCCGGAACAGCGGACCTGCACCGAACGTTCGTCCCCGCCGGTGATCTCGCCGATGTCGCCGTTGAGGATGCCGAGGTCGTAGCGGTTCTGCAGAGCGAGGACCTGGTCGCCGATACAGAAGCGCTGCTCGTCGACCACGGCGACGAGCGAACCCAGGTGCCCCTCCGCCTCGAGTGGAGCGTGGGCCCGAGCGTTGAGGTCCCGCACGTCGCTCCGGTAGACCGCCCCCAACACGACATCACGACCGGCGGCGCGGTGGGCCCACCAGTCGAGGACCATCTGGTCTCGGAGGGCGTCGCTGTTGTGGGCGACGGTGATGTGACCGTGAGCATCCAGGCGGCGCACGGCGAGCTCGGAAAGGCCTTGACGCAGCGCTGCGGTGACAAAGCGCTCCTCGGGGTCCTGTTGGCGCCGGTTCTCCACTAGCTCGACCACATCTACCCGAGCGCCGAGAGCGGCGAAGAGGCCGCCGGCTTCGATCGGTGGGAGTTGCTTGGGGTCGCCCACCAGGACCACCTTGGCGTTGGCTCGGTCAGCCTCAAAGGCGAGATCTGCCATAAGGCGCGTCCCGAGCATCCCGGCCTCATCGACGACGAGGACGTCACCCTGCCGTAGTCGCGTACGGCCGGAGTCGAGTGCGCTGTGGAGCGAGTGGGCGGTCGAGGAGCTGATTCCGGCGCCTGTCTCCAGCTCCCGGGCAGCACGAGCGGCAAGGCTCACGCCGAGGACTCGGCGGCCGGAATCCTCGAAGGCCTCACGGACGGCATCGAGGGTGAAGGTCTTGCCGGCGCCAGCTCGCCCGATCACCACGTCGATGGGTCGTCCGGAAAGACAGAGCTCCTCGACCATGTGCTGCTGCTCGGAGGTCAGGGATGTCCTAGCTGTGATAGCGGCTGTCACGGCGGCGGCGTCCGCTCGGTGCTCGGCGCTGGCGGCAGCGCTGGCGAGAGCCACGATCCGGCGCTCGAGGTCGAGTATCTCGGGCGTGGTCCAGCGTCCTTCCGCCACAGGGATCGCCTCGGCCGAGCTCAAAAAATGGTCGGCTCGCTCCAGAACGTCGTCGACGGTGGCGCCCTGCCGTGCCGCCCTTGCGGTGGCTCGGATGACGTCTCGCCGCTCGAAGGTGGCGTTTTCCTCCACGAGGGATGACGCCAGGTCATGGTCTTCGACTCGAAGCTCCGGTGTGCGGGCAACCCTGGGAACCGCCGACAGGTCGAAGCGGTGGTCGAGAGCCCGTTGGCGCCACTCAGCCTTCAGCTCCACCTCACTGATCCCGGTCGGCTTCGACTTCCGGGTCGTGAGGGTGGCTACCCGGGCGCCCTCGCCGGAGTGCACACCGAGACGCTTCATCTCGGCGACGATCTCGGCCCTCCGGCGGGAGAAGGCTCGGCGCATGTCGCCGCAAACGCCCACCACCTCCGCCACACCGTGTCGGTCCATCTCGTCGAAAACCAAGCCGAGGCGTGTGGCCAGCTCCCTTCGAAGGCTGGCCTGGAAAAGCGCCTCCGCCGTGTACCGCTCGCGGTAGAGGGCCCGACCGTCGAGGGCGGTGCGGCGCCCGTCCGGGCCCTCGGCGACGTTGAAGACGGTCCAGTGCAGGTGGATGCCGGGGTCACCGAGTCGGCTGGTGCGATGGAGAAACACCGCCCCCATGAACCCCTTGCCCGGCTCAACCTGAGCGCCGGCGTGGCCCCGGCGCACGAAGCAAGCATTTGCCTCCAAGTAGCGCTCCACCTCGGCCCGGGCGGAGTAGAGCGCCTCTTGCACCTGGCGGGCGTCCTCGTCGCTGCCAAGTGCCCACATCAACGAGACGGACTTCGAGGGCGAGAGAGTGAGATCGAACCCGACGATGCTGGTCTCGTGGGTTGTCATCTTGGACCCGTCGGGGTGGGTGCCTTCGAACGCCGCCGCCAGCGCCTCCCGATCGGCGGGACCACTCAAACCGTCCGATGCGGCCAGGCTCCCAACCCAGCGGCCCGGCGAGGCCCCGGACTCTGAGAGGTACTCCTCGCGGCCGTCGATGACTTCCCGTTCGTAGTAGTCGAGATCTCGGCACTTGGCGATGGTCAGCACGGGCAGTCTCCTGGCACCAGTGGTGCATCGGTGTGGAGGTTGCTGATCCGTCCGCAGGATGGATCAGCTCGGTTGGTAGTTGCTCGGGGGTAGTGCGAATGAGCGGCGGAAGGAGAGGAGGCGGCGGGCGCTCAGGTGGCCGGTGCGCGGAGCAGGCGCTCGACGAATCTCACGAGAGCTGCCCGCGGGACTCGCTTCTGGCACCCGAACCAGACGAACGGCAGGCCGCTCACCCCGCCCGATCGCTCCCACTCGATGGTCAGCTCGTAGGTCTTGGACCTACCGAGCTGCAGTGCCTTGGCCGCCTGTTCGACGGTCATGAACGGGGGAAGGTCTTCCAACACGCTCACTTCTCCTTGCTGTAGATCAGAACAGGTTGTATTGAGCGCGCGACGGAGCTATGTTGTCAAGCACAACATCGAACGATGGAGACAGCATGGTCCGAGCCCGCAAGAAGAAGGCCGATGACGTGACGGACGATCCCGCCGGCGCGGCCGGGCAGGACACCCTCATGGACGTGAACGCCGTCGTCTCCTACAACGTGAAGGACATCCGGGAAGAGCGCGGATGGACCCAGCAGTCCGTCGCCGAGCGTTTGGCGCGGCTCACCAATCACCAGCTTCCCCAGGCCTCGATCTCCGCCATGGAGAGAGGCTTCGACGGTGACCGAAGGCGTCGCTTCGACGCCCATGAGCTCTACCTCCTGTCCGTCGTGTTTGACGTCCCGATTTCGTACTTCTTCGTTCCGCCGCCGGAACCGGGGCTCGCGCTCCTGGGTGATACTCACCGCCCCGTCGACGAGCTGTACCCCGCCATACTCGGCCACGAGTGGCAGCTCCCAGCGATGGACAAGCGTCTGGCCAAGAACAATCTGCAGAACCCCGAAAAGGGTGATCGGGTGCTCAAGGCGATCTTCGGCGCTGAGGGCGCGGCCCGGAACTGGCATCAGCACTACCGCACCTGGCGGAAGAAGCGCATACAAGTTCTGAAGCGTCAGTACGGCGACGGGCTCGACGAGGTCGCTGACTTCCTCGGCGAGTTTGTCGAGGGGATCAAGGCGCTCGGACCAGAGGGCTACCTGCAGTCGAAGGCCCACCGCCCGGGCGAGGAGGCCTTTGACCCTACGACCCAGACGGAGGAGTGACCGTGCGCGGCTCCGTGTTGAGAAAGGGCGACCGCTGGTACGTCAAGATCGAGCTCGATCCCGATCCCGGCACTGGAAGGCGTCGCCAGAAGTGGCACTCGGGGTTCCGGACCAGGCGGGACGCGGAGCGGGCCCGGATCGATCTCCTCTCGAAGTTCGACCGAGGGGAGTACGTCGAGCCGTCACGTCAGACCGTTGCCGAGTTTGTGTCCGACTGGTTGGCAGCCATCGAGCCCACCGTCCGGCCGTCGACGTTCGATTCCTACCGACGGAACCTGCGACTTCATGTCGTCGCTTACATCGGATCGACCCGACTTACCAAGGTCGATGCTGGGGTCCTCAACGCTCTGTACGCCCAGCTCCTCACCTCCGGACGGCGGAAGTCATCACGAGCCGGTGCCGGCTACTCCCCGGCCGTCGTCGCGAGGGCGGTGTCTCTTCGAGACGGCGGGTTGAGCCTTGGGGCCACAGCGGAGCAGCTACGTGCCGAACTGCCGGAAGCGGAGCACATCACCAAGGACACGCTGGCGTCATTGCTGCGGCGAACCGAGAACGGGGAGGCGGCTAACCGGAGCTGCCGCGGGCTCGATCCCCGCACGGTGAACTACATCCACACCATCCTTCGGGCCTTCAAGGACGCAGTCCGCTGGGGTCGCCTCGCCCGCAGTCCGGCCGACGCTGCGGACCCACCTCGGTCCGGCCAGAAGTCGGACGGCGTCCACGCGTGGGATGCACCAACCCTGACCGAGTTCCTGCAGGCCTCTCAAGCCGCTGAGGACCGGCTCCACGGACTTTGGGTGCTGCTGGCCACTACGGGCATGCGCCGCGGTGAAGCGCTGGGCTTGCGATGGAGCGACGTCGACCTCGACGCCGGGCGGGCTCGTGTCGTCCAGACGATCATCCAAACCGGGACAACGGTGTCCATTGGCGAGCCCAAGACCGCTCGAGGCCGGCGCCCAATCTCGCTCGACCCGGGGACGGCTGCGGTGCTGCGTCAGCATCGGCACCGCATGCTCCAGGAGCGGCTCCTCGTCGGTGCCGACTTCAACGATCTCGGCCTCGTCTTCCACCAGCCAGACGGAGGCTGGCTCCGCCCCGACGCCGTGAGCGAAGCATTCCTCCGACGGGTGCGCCGCTATGACCTGCCACGGCTCACCCTCCACGGCCTTCGCCACACCTGGGCAACGCTCGCCCTGGAGCGTGGGATTCACCCTCGGGTAGTGCAGGAGCGGCTCGGACATTCGACGATCGCCATCACGCTGGGTATCTACAGCCACGTCTCCCCAACGCTGCACGACGAGGCCGCCCATCTCGTCGCGGACCTCGTCATGCCTTCATCCGGGCGCTGACGCCATCTCCTGCTCCGAATCAGCGCCAGGTTCGCCGTTAGCGCTGAGAGGTTCTGTAGTCTCCCACTTCGTCGGTGAGGTGCCTAGGTAAGGGAGCAGGTGTCGCGTGTTCACCAGGCTGTCGGCGAGCAACTTCAAGTCTTGGCGCGAGCTCCCGTCGGTATCACTTGGTGGCATCACCGGGTTCTTCGGCTCGAACTCGTCTGGGAAGACAAGCCTTCTGCAAATGCTGCTGCTCTTGAAGCAGACGTCGTCATCGACCGATCGGTCGCAGCCGCTCGAGCTGGGTGATGAACGGGCTCTTGTTGAGCTTGGGTCGTTCCGGAATCTCCTCTATGGGCACACAAACGCGTCCCTCGCGCTCGGCATCGCTTGGAAAACCAGGGAGCCGCTCAAGGTCTTGGACCCTGTCACCGGTGAGGATTTGCTATTCGCTGCGTCTGATTTCACGTTCGAGACGTCCATCGCTCCGGCGCCTAGTGGCGAGATGGAGGTCGAACACTTCCGTTACATCGCAGGCGACACAACCGCGGAGATGAAGCGTTCGGCAAAGCGACATGGGCGACGCGAAGCGGAGTACCAGCTCTCAGCTGTCGTCAACGGACGTGACTACCTTCGTCGGACGCCGGGACGCGCTTGGCCGCTGCCGCCGCCCGTAAAGTGCTACGGCTTCCCCGACGAGGCGGTCGGCTACTTCCAGAACTCCGGCTTCGTTGGGGATCTCGAACTCGCCTTCGAGAAGCAATTCGGAGACCGAACGTTCTATCTCGGTCCGCTCAGAAGTTCCCCGCTCCGAGAATATCGGTGGAAGGGCACGCACCCTGAGGACGTAGGCGAGACCGGCGACCGAGCGGTCGAGGCGCTGCTCGCTTCCCGGGAGCGCGGCCGAGTAAACGCTCGCGCGTTTGACGCACGCGGACACGCGAGAAGACGGATCACGGTCGAGGAACACGTGGCCGAGTGGCTGAAGGACCTCGGGCTGGTCGTGAACTTCTCAGTGCAACGGCTTTCCGAAGAGGCTGACATTTATCGCGTCCTAGTCAGGAAGGCGTCACTATCCGAAGAGGTGTTCCTTACTGACGTTGGGTTCGGCGTATCCCAGATTTTGCCGGTCCTCGTCCTCTTGGCGTATGTACCGGAGGGGTCGACGGTGCTGCTCGAACAACCCGAGATCCATCTTCACCCGGCTGTCCAGGCTGGGCTCGCCGACGTCCTTGTCGAGGCGGCCACAGTGCGCAAGGTCCAAGTGATCGTGGAGAGCCACAGCGAGCACCTTCTTCGGCGACTCCAGATGCGCGTCGCCGAGGACAAGATCCCCCTTGACACAGTGGCGCTGTACTTCTGCTCAATCCAGGAAGGCCAATCAGTGCTGGAGCGCCTTCGGCTGAATCTCTTTGGTGAGATCGAGAACTGGCCCGCTGACTTTTTCGGCGATCCCCTTCGGGAGGCTGCAGCCATCACCAAAGCAGCGATTCGCCGTCGCAGGGTCGCGACCGCTTGACCAGGCACGTCGTCGACGAGAATGTGCTCGTCGTCGCGAACCAAGGTGCGAGCCATGCCGACGACGCCTGTCTGGAGCGATGCATTGACTTCCTTCTCCAGTGCACAGAGCGCCGGACGCTGGTGCTCGATGAGGGGTACGAAATCCTGAGGAAGTACGCAACCCACTGCTCGTGGTCGGGCCAGCCGGGAGTCGGCGACGAATTCTTTCTTTGGGCACAGACGAACGCCCCTCAGCTGCATCGGGTGACTCTTGGCAAGACGGCTGCGGGTGAATACGTCGACTTCCCCCAAGACGCTGCTCTAGCTGGCCTGGACCAAGACGATCGGATCTGGGTCGCGGCAACTGTGGCGGCGGCTCCCCCGACGCAGCTCGTCAATGGAGTCGACTCTGACTACTTGCAGCACGCAACCGCGCTTGCATCCAACGGAATCATCGTTGAGGAGCTCTGCCCTCACCTCCTTAAGACCTTCTAGCTCACCGCAGCGGCTGGCAAGAGGCCTTGCGTGCTCCACAACCTTGAGACGCTAAGCGACTGAGGCGCACGCATGGTCAGTTAGATGACCAGCTGCCCACAAGGGCAGTCAAGGCGCTGCGCAGCCGAGGGTGGCTAAGGCCGCCCGGCCCTTGACGGCCCATGCTGACCTGACCTGCGTGTTCGTTGGTGGCGGGGGTGGGATTGAACCCACGACCTTCGGGTTATGAGGCGCCTCGGGGCCATGTCGGCCCGTGTCAGGCATCCCGGATCATGCCTCTGACCTGGGCTTTTGCTGCCGGCCCGTGTTGCGTGGTCGGGGCTCCTGACGGCGTCTGCCAGCCGATGCGTTAGAAGAAGCGTTAGAAGTTCTGCCCAGATCGTCGTGTTGTCTCAACACACAACAAGCAGTCAAAGACAACAACGGGGTCACGCGGATTTCAGCTCGGTTGCGAGGTGGCCAAGACGGGCGACATCGCTGCTTCTCTTGAGCGCCGAAGCGCGCTCGATGTCCTGCTCGATGACCTCGATGGCGGGGCGTGCCGAGAAGGCTTGGACTTCGTTGCGACGCGAAAGGAGGAAGTGCCACGTGTTCGCACCGACGGCGCGCGACGTTGGAACTTCGCGCTCTCTGCCGTTGCTCATCACAACGGTCTGCGTTTCGAGAAGCAGCTCGAACGGATGCTGCCCAGTTTGAAGCATCCCAGCGCAGAACGTGCATTCGCAGTAGCGCTCGGCGTAGTCGTCGGCGTCGAGGTCCCGCCCCAGCACCTCGGCTTCCTGAAAGCGCACGCAGTGCCGCACCCCCGGGACGTACGTCTGGCAGGACCGCATCGCGAAGCTCTGTTCCGCGACGGGCTCGCCCTTATCCACCCATCCCAGGTGATGCGTCACCGAGGCGAGGCCTACGTCGTGCAGCGCCGCGACCGTGTAGTTCGCGTACTGATGCCCGACGGCGATTCCACGTGCCGACAGCTCGCTGAT
This sequence comes from Actinomycetota bacterium, assembly GCA_016781225.1. Classification (GTDB taxonomy): domain Bacteria; phylum Actinomycetota; class Acidimicrobiia; order Acidimicrobiales; genus YB1-3. Next base: position 9,784 of record JADDQT010000004.1, on the reverse strand, counting down.
CACGCGGAGGAGCGCGGCGAAGATCGAGGAATCATTGAGGAGGCGCTCCTCAGTGACCATCGGAGTCCAGAGAGAATAGGAACTGACGCCGTCCGACGGCATCGAGGCAATCAGTTTCCCCAGACTAACATGATCGACCAGACGATCAATCGGAACGATGACCTGCACGGCTACCCCTGTCCCGGCCTCTTCGGCGGCGGCATCGATCATCAGGCGGTTGATCCGGTCCTCATTCGCCGAGAACGCGACGAGTGCGGGCGCCGTGAGACGCGCCGGATGCAGCTCGCGCAGGTCCTCAAGGAGTTCAAGTTGCGTCGGGACATCGTGGAGCCGATCTCGTTGATATGCGACGGCGTTGGCAGCGACCGAGCGCCACTGGTCGGCCGTCGAGAGCATGTCGAGGAGTGGCGACGACCCGAGCGTTACCCCCAGTCTCTTCGTGTATGCCGCGGCGAGCCGCTTGTAGTTCCGCTTCGTGTCGCCCTTCAGGTTGCGGAACCACGCCGGCACCTGAAACCGCCACAGCACGGGGTCGACGCTGAACGGCAGAGTGGTCTTCCACAGTGCGGCGGTCGTCGCCTGGATGCTGTTCTCCAACTGATTCGCGTTGACGAGGACCTCATCCATGAGGCCCTGACTCACATACGTCAGATCGTCGGAGCTACGCACGCGAACAATGTGATGCAGCGGAGAGCGCGCCGCCGTCATCGTGGCCGCCGCCGTTCGGTACGCCGTGCGACCTTGCCGCGAATCACTGACTTCTCTGCGTACTTCGGCCAGGTCTCGTAGACACGATCCACCAACTCGTCGAGATCGCCCGTGTCCCAGTCCTTGCGAATGGACTCGACGAACTTGAAGAGCTGTTCGTAGCCGGGACTGGAATGACGCAACCTCTCGGCAGCCTCGTGCCCCCGGTCGTTGAGCGCGAACTCGACGACCTTGCCCTCGTCTTCTGGACCGGCCCTCTCGGCAACGGCTGTCATCATCTGCTGAAACGACGGCGGCCCAGACGCCACCGACTCTGCGCTGTGCGTGAAGCCCGCCACTTCGAGCGCTCGCGCTGCGTCGTTGACCTCTTCGTTGAACGGCCCGTAGTTGAATGCATAGAACTGGCTCTGCGACGCCAGCTTCTGTTCGATGACGAAGAGGAGCTTCTGCAGGCGAGTCATCCCTCGCACTGCGCTGTCTCCACGCAGGTTGGAGGCATGGAGAAGCAGCACCATCAGCTCTTTGATAGCAGGGAGGTGTGACGGTACTGGATCGAGTCCGAGTGCCCGTTCAGCCTGCTCGGTCTCCCACTCGACTAGCTCGCGGGCGAGGCGGTGGTATGGCTGGCGCAGCTCGTGAGCGCGTGCCTTGAGAGCATCGAGGATCGCTTGATCCAGCTTGATGTTGAGCTGCTCCGTCTGCGACTCGGTGTCAGGTTCCTCGACGCGTGAGACGACCGAACTGCGAAGCCCTTCGACGATCCACGAGCGCACGAGCGAGTGATATGGCAGCGCACGCCCACTCGCGACTCGCTTGACGCGAGCCAGCATCGTGGCGGGAAGCCGCAACGTGATCTGCGCGGTCTTGCCCCGCGGGACGAAGTCAGGTGCTTCGGGCAGCGCCTCCCACTCGTCGGACCAGTCGCGATCGAGAAGCGCTTCCCAGCGATCCTTGGTCATCGTGCGTTCTGGCGGTAAGCCCGCCGCTCCTTATCGGTCATCTCTCTGGCGCTGTACACGCGAACCACCCCGTTCGGCTTCTGTTCATAGACGAGGAACAGCATGCGACCGTCGTCGGTGACGCCCAAGAGCAGTAGCGCGTCCCCATGTCGCCGACGAGTGTTCGGGTTGGCGAAGCACTGCTCCGCCTCCAGAGCTGAGACGTTGTGGCGCTCCAGGAGCTTGTCCTCGTTGTGCTCGTCCCACTCGAACTCCGGCAGACCGCGGCCCCCTCTGCTCTCACCCACGGATCAGACGCGCTCACGACGCATGGGGCCGGGTTGCGACACGGCATGTTCTGGCTCCCAATTCATCTCCCATAGTGTATATTCATCTACTATACACAGTGATGGCGATCCGGCAAGTGACGCTGTTCCTCGCCCCGCGTGCAAGTCTCCCGAGCTCGGGGCCTTGACAACTGAACGTCTCTCAGACATAGATATGTGTATGTCTCAGCAGGCGTGGACGGAAGCGGAGCTTCGCGATGCGCTCGACCGGTACGAGAGCGAGCTACGAGCGGCGGGCAAGGCGCGAAACACAGTCACCACCTACGTGCAGCACCCCGAGCGCTTCATCAACTGGCTCGTCGGCGGGTACCGGCCCGGCCCCGCCACACCGCCAGCCAACGGTGCAGCGCCCACAGGACGGACATCTCGCTACGACGCACTCCGCCGCTACCTCGCGGATCGGTCCGAGCCAACTGTCCGCACGACCTTCGCTCAGATCGAACAGATCCTCGGTGTGGCGCTGCCGAATTCGGCGAGGCGCTACCGCCCCTGGTGGGCAAACGAGGCGGCCGGCACGCACGTCCATGCGCGCGCGTGGCTCGACGCAGGTCGACGCACGGCCAACGTCGACCTCAATGCCGGAACTGTCGAGTTCATCCGCTGAGCCGACCTTCGCTTACCTAGCGCGCTCTTCGGCGTCGCGCTTGCGCGCGAGTGTGTCGTTCACTGAATCGCTCGTGCGCAGCGCTCGGTTCACGCCGAGCGCCTTGCCGATGGCGGCCCGTGTAGCCCGCACGGTTCGCCGTGTTGGCGAGTCGGCGGAGGAGTACGCGCAGCTCCTGCGCGAGCTCGTCGGCGATCACCAGGCGCGCAGGCGGATCGCGCGGAAGGCCATCGGCCGGCCAACGAGCAACGCGATCGTCGCAGATCAGCCCCAGAAGATGTAGGTCGGATCGGCGATGATCTCGTCGAGCAGCGTCTCCATGTTCGGCGTTGGGGCAACCCGGTCGTATAGGTGGAACTTCAGGTTCCGATCTCGCCAGTAGATGCTCCACTCCTTGCGGAGCTTCACGTAGCGGAGCCGAGCGATCGGAAAGCGAGTCCACTCAGTACCGAACCCCTCGCGCACGGTGGCCGGCACTCCATGATCGTGACGGAGCCAGGCGCAAGATCTAGCTCGTATCGGATCTTGTGGCGGGCCTCGGGCGGGACTCGCTCGTTGCGGGCGTCGACGAAGCGCTTGACGCGTGCAACGTCCAGTTCCGGGAGCGGGCTCACGGCTGACAGGGTCGAAACCATTCGTCATGGGCTCCGCCAGCTGGGCTGCCGGCTGGCTTAGCCGCCACACCCAAAGAGCAACGCCTGGCTGCACGCTCGACGCTGGCCTGGAAAGTTCCTTCCAAGTGCCGGGCGACGCGTCAGCTCCGTGCGTGATGTCGATGCGACAGCCCCCCTACTGGGCGCCGCGAGTTGCCCTGACACCTTCGGACAACGCCCTTCCGCTGCACTTCGAGGCATCCGCCGAGGTCCTCCGGCGAGGCTGCGGTAGAAATCCGGTAGAAGTCGGCCCTTCTGGGTCGAAGAAAAGCGCTCTGACCAGGGACGACGTTGTGGGCGAGGGGGGACTTGAACCCCCACGTCCTTTCGGACACAGGAACCTGAATCCTGCGCGTCTACCAATTCCGCCACTCGCCCGAGTGGAGAGAGAACAACGTACCGGATTGCCCGACCGTCCCCGGTAAGACAAGGGCCGGGAGAGGGCTTCGGTAAGGTACAGCGAGGATGGGACTCCAGAGCTTCGAGCGCCGGCTGGAGCGCCTCGTGGAAGGCGTGTTCGCCAAGGCCTTCCGCAGCGGGCTGCAGCCGGTGGAGCTGGGCCGGCGTTTGACGCGGGAGATGGACGCCCGGCGCGCCGTCGGGGTCCGTGGCGTGATGACCGCCAACCACTTCGTGTTCAACCTCGCCCCTGCCGACATGGAACGGGTCAAACCCTTCTCCGAAGCCCTGGTCCGGGAGCTGGCCGATGCCGCTAGGGAGCACGCACGCAGCGAGGGTTACCGCTTCGTCGGCCCCGTGGAGGTCGAGCTGCAGGAGGACGTCTCCCTCACCCCCGGCATCTTCCTCATCTCCAGCGAGCTCAAGGAGGCGGCAGGCGGCGTGACCGTCGGCACCCTCGTCCTCGCCGACGGCGAGCGTGTCAGCGTGGCCGACAAGCCGCTCAGCATCGGCAGGCTGGCCGAGTGCGAGGTCGTCCTGGCCGACGACAGCGTGAGCCGCCGCCACGCCGAGGTGCGCCGCCAGGGCAGTGAGATCGTGGTGGCCGACCTCGGCTCCACCAACGGCACCAAGGTCAACGGCGAGCGGGTGGCCGAGAGGGTCCTGGACGATGGTGACGTCATCACCGTCGGCAACGCCAGCATTCGCTTCGAGGCGTCGTAGGGGCGGTTGATCAACGGTGTCCGAAGGCCTCCTCACCATTCTCAAGTTCTGCTTCCTGGGCGTGCTCTGGCTGTTCTTCGTGCGGGTGGTGCGGGTGGCCTGGGCCGAGGTCCACGCCCCTCCGGCGCCGGCCGTCCCCCCGGGCGCCGGCCGGGCGGCAGCAGCAGCACCAGCGCCAGAAGCACCGGCGCCCGTAAGCCAACAGGCAACTGGTCCGGCCCGCCTGACGATCCTCCAGCCCGCCGAACGGCGGGGACGCTCCTACGAGCTGGGCCAGGACCTCACCATCGGCCGCGACACCCGGTGCCAGGTCTCCCTCCCCGAGGACAGCACCGTCTCCCAGAACCACGCCCGCATCTACCGCAGGGACGGGCGCCTCTGGCTCGAGGATCTGGGCTCCACCAACGGCACATACGTCAACTCCAACCCCGTTTCCTCGCCCGTGCTCCTGCACAAGGGCGACCGCATCCAGCTGGGGCGAGCGGTGCTTGAGGTGAACAGGTGACCACCCTGGTAGCCGCCGGCGCCACCGACGTGGGCCGGGTGAGGTCGGGCAACGAGGACGAGCTCCTCATCGCCGAGCCCCTCTACGCCGTCGCCGACGGCATGGGCGGCCACGCCGCCGGCGAGGTGGCCTCGGCCGCCGCCATGGAGGCCCTGCTCGTCGCCTTCGACGGCAATCGCTCCGGGCCCGGCCTGGTGGACGCCGTCCGTGACGCCAACCGGGCCGTGTGGGAGCAGAGCCGCGGGCGCTCCGAGCTGCGGGGGATGGGCACCACCTTGACGGCGGTGGCGCTCATCGACGAGGGGGGCGAGGAGGTGCTGGCCATCGCCCACGTGGGGGACTCCCGCGCCTACCTGCTCCGCGACGGCGAGCTCACCCAGGTCACCGAGGATCACAGCGTGCCCGAAGAGCTGCGCCGGGCGGGGAGGCTCAGCCCCGAGGAGGCGGCCACCGACCCCAGGCGCCACGTGCTCACGCGGGTACTGGGCGTGGATTCCGAGGTCGAGGTGGACACCGCCCAGCTCGTTCCCTACAAGGGCGACCGCCTGCTCCTGGCCAGCGACGGGCTCTTCGGCGAGCTCTCCGACGACGAGATCGCCTCCATCCTGCGCCGCCGGTCCGACCCCGACCGCGTGGCCAAGCAGCTCGTGGCCATGGCCAAGGACGCGGGCGGCGCCGACAACATCACCGTGGTGGTGATCGACGTCACCGACGACGACGACCGGGCGGCCAAGGCCTCGGCCAAGGTGGGAGAGCAATCCATCACCGCCATGCCCCGGCCGGTCACCCCCTCCCTCGCCCTGGACGCCGACGCCCCCACCGAGAAGATTCCCAGAGCAGTGTTGACCGAGGACAGGCCCTCGCAGCCGCCGCCAGCGCCTGCGACCGGGGAGACGAAGGTGGAGGCGCCCATCAAGGCGCGGCGCCCGAACCTCGCCACCGTGGCCTTTCTCGGGGCCCTGATCCTGGTTCTGGGCTTGGCCGCCGCGGCCATCCTGTTCTCCGCCCGAGGTTCGTACTACGTGGGGGTCGACGGCGACGAGGTGGCCATCTTCAAGGGTCGCCCCGGCGGGCTGGTGGGCTTCGGGCCCACACTGGAGGAGCGCACCGGTGTACGGGTGGCCGAGGTCCTCCCGAGCCGGGTCGACGACCTGCGCAAGGGCAAGCGGGAGCCGTCCGTGGACGCCGCCCGCAGCTACGTGCGGGAGATCGCCGAGGAGGGAGCCAACGCCCTCCTTGCCTCCACGACGTCAACCGTCCCTCCCCCGGCGTCCGCTCCCCCTCCGGCACCACCTCGGTGAAGCAGCCACGGCGCAACGCCGAGCTCGGCCTCATCATCCTTGCCGTGCTCCTCACGGGGGCTCTGTACGCACTGGTCAGCCTGGGCAGGTCGGCGTCGTTGCCGGCCAACATCGTTCCCTTCCTGGGCGTGATCCTGGCCCTGTTCGGCGGAGCCCACATCGCCATCCGCTTCCTCGCCCCCGACGCCGACGGGATGCTGCTGCCCCTCGCCGCCGTCCTCAACGGCATCGGCTACGTGTTCATCGCCCGCCTCGACCCCGATCTGGCGGGCCTGCAGGCGGTGTGGACCGGCCTCGGCATCGGCGCCTTCGTGGGCACGCTCGCCCTCCTTCGCCGGGCCAGGGACCTGGAGCGCTACCGCTACACCTTCGCCGTCCTCGGCGTGGTCCTGCTGCTGATGCCGCTGCTCCCGGTGATCGGCCGCAACATCAACGGCGCCCGCCTCTGGGTACGCGTCGGCACCATCAACTTCCAACCCGCAGAGCTGGCCAAGATCGCCCTCGCCGTCTTCTTCGCCGCCTACCTGGTGGAGAAGCGCGAGCTGCTCTCCGAGTTCCGCATAACCCAGGGCCGTCTTCCCGATCTTCGGATAGTGGGGCCCCTCCTGCTGGCGTGGGGCGCATCGCTGGTGGTCATGACCGCCCAGCGAGACCTCGGCTCGTCGCTGCTCTTCTTCGCCTTCTTCATCCTCATGGTGTGGATGGCGACGGCGCGGGGGGCCTACCTGAGCATCGGCCTGGGCCTGTTCGCCATGGGGGCGTTCTTCGCCTACTCGACCTTCGAGCACGTGCAGTCGCGGATCGGCGTGTGGGTCGACCCCTGGAGCAAGGCCAGCGGCCAGGGCTTCCAGGTGGTGCAGGCGGCCTACGCCTTCGGCTCGGGCGGCTTCGCCGGAACGGGCCCGGGCCTCGGCAGCCCGGGGAGCATCCCGGCCGCGGCCACCGACTTCATCTTCGCCGCCGTTGGCGAGGAGCTCGGGCTGCTCGGAACCACCGCCGTCGTAGTGGCCTTCGTCCTCATGGTGGGGTCCGGCCTTCGGATCGCCCTCCGTGCCGACCAGCCGTTCGAGCAGCTTCTCGCGGCCGGCCTCACCGTCATCATCGGGCTCCAGGCCTTCATCATCATCGGAGGCGTCACCCGCCTGGTGCCCCTCACCGGCCTGACCCTTCCCTTCATGTCCTACGGAGGCTCGTCGCTGCTGGCCAACTACGTGCTGCTGGCCATGCTGATCCGCGTCTCCGACGACACCGCCCGGCGGGCTCGGCGGCAGGTGGGCTAGGAGCCGGCATTGGACCGCCAGATCCGTCGCGTCGGCGTGGCTCTCCTGGTGCTGATCTGCCTGCTGTTCCTGCAGCTGAACTACCTCCAGGTCGTGCGAGCCGACAAGCTGGCCAACGACCCGGGCAACGCCCGCAAGGCCACCCGGGACTTCAACCGCGACCGGGGCGTGATCCAGACGGCCGACGGGGTGGTGGTGGCCGAGTCGGTACCCACGCCCGACGGCAAGTTCAAGCGCCTGCGCCGCTACCCCGAGCCCACCCTCTTCGCCCACGTTAGCGGGTACTTCTCGTTCACTTTCGGGACCGACGGCGTGGAGAACACCTACAACGACGACCTGGCCGGCCGGAGCACCGCGGTGAAGGACGTCCGCGACGTGCTGTCGGACCGGGTCCAGACGGGCAACGTCACCCTTACGCTCACCAAGGGTCTCCAGCAGGTGGCCAGGGACGCCCTCGGCGACCGCCGCGGGTCGGTGGTGGCGCTGGACCCGAGGAACGGAGCGGTGCTGGCGCTTTGGAGCTTTCCCTCCTTCGACCCAAACCCGCTGTCCGCCCACGACCAGCGGGCGGTGCAGGCGTCTTGGAAGGGCCTCCAGGCCGACGGGTCCAAGCCCCTGCTGGCCCGCAGCTATCGGGAGCGCTATGCCCCCGGCTCGACGTTCAAGGTCGTGACCGCCGCTGCCGCCCTGGAGCGGGCACCCGAGCTCGTGGGCAAGGCCTACCCCCGCCTGCGCGAGCTCGACCTTCCCCGGACCGACGCCAACCTGCCCAACTTCGGCGGGAGCAGCTGCGGAGGCACCCTCCCCGACCTGCTCAAGGTCTCGTGCAACACGGGCTTCGCCCAGATGGGCCTCGACCTCGGGGCCGACCGGCTGGCCGCCGAGGCCAGGGACTTCGGTTTTGCCGCCCGCCCGCCCATCGACCTCAACGCCCCCGCCGCCTCCCAGTTCCCCGAGGCGTCCTCGTTCCGCAGGGACGAGCCGGGGCTGGCCAAGTCGGCCATCGGCCAGCAGGACGTCGCCGCCACGCCGATGGAGATGGCGCTGATCGCCGCGGGGGTGGCCAACGGCGGCGTAATCATGAAGCCCCACGTCATGGGCGAGGTCCGAGACAGCGAGGGGCGGGTGGTCCGATCGGGGCCTTCCGAGCCCTGGCAGCGGGCCATGAGCCCGGCCAATGCCGCCTCCCTCAGGGACATGATGGTGGGCGTGGTGAACGGCGGCACCGCCACGCGAGCCGCCGTCCCCGGCTCACAGGTGGCAGCCAAGACGGGCACCGCCCAGACCGTCGGTGACAACTCCCACGCCTGGATCGTGGCCTTCGCCCCCGCCGAGGCGCCGCGCGTGGCGGTGGCCGTCATCGTGGAGAGCCAGCCGGGCCTCGGGGACACCGTCACCGGTGGCCGGGTGGCAGCTCCCATCGCCCAGGCCGTGCTGGCCGCAGCCCTGCGCAGCCGATGAACCCCCCGGGCTTCGGCCCCTAGGCTGGAAGGGCTCATGACCCAACAACCGGCGACGGTGTACAGCGAACGCTACGCGATCCTCCGCCCCGTGGCTCGTGGCGGGATGGCCGACGTGTACCTGGCCCACGACCAGCTGCTCGACCGCCCCGTGGCCCTCAAAGTGCTGTTCCCGGAGCTGTCCGTGGACCCCACGTTCGTGGAGCGCTTCCGCCGCGAGGCCCAGTCGGCGGCCAGCCTGAGCCACGCCAACATCGTTCCCATCTACGACTGGGGCGAGTCGGAGACGGACAACACCTACTTCATCGTCATGGAGTACGTGGACGGAAAGCCGCTGTCGTCGCTCATCCGCTCGGAGGAAACCCTTCTCCCCGATCGGGCCGCGGGCATCGGCGCCGCCGTCGCCGGAGCGCTGGCATTCGCTCACCGCAACGGGGTCATCCACCGCGACGTCAAGCCCGGCAACGTCCTCATCGACGCCCACGGCCTGGTGAAGGTCACCGACTTCGGGATCGCTCGGGCGGCGAACACCGAAGGCCAGCTCACCCAGACCGGAGCGGTTATGGGCACCGCCACCTACTTCTCCCCCGAGCAGGCCCAGGGCCACGACGTGGACGCCCGCAGCGACGTCTACTCCCTGGGCGTGGTGCTCTACGAGATGGTCACCGGTGAGCCGCCGTTCAGTGGCGAGAGCCCCGTGGCCATCGCCTACAAGCACGTCAGGGAGGAGCCCAACCCTCCCCGGGAGGTCAACTCGGCCATCCCGCCCGCCTTCGAGGCCATCGTCATGCAGGCCATGGCCAAGGACCCCGCCGACCGCTATCCTACCGCCGACGAGCTGCGGGCCGATCTCCTGCGGTACCGCC
>JADDQT010000193.1 GCA_016781225.1 Actinomycetota bacterium | reverse complement strand
CGACGACGTGCCGGCGAGGCGAGCGCTAACCGTCAGCCCGGTGGCGTCTTTCATCTGCGAGGCGACGGTGCGGCGCCAGATCAGGTCGTAGAGGCGCGCCTCGTCGGGTCCCACCTGCCTCGCCACCTCGCGGGGATGGCGGAACGTGTCGCCCGCGGGCCTGATGGCCTCGTGCGCCTCCTGGGCGTTCTTCACCTTGCGCTGGTAGGTGCGGGGGGAGGCGGGGACGGAGTCGGTCCCGTAGAGCTGCGTGGCCTGCTGGCGGGCGGCCGCAAGGGCCGTGTGCGACAGGGTCGTGGAGTCCGTGCGCATGTAGGTGATGTGGCCGTTCTCGTACAGGCGCTGCGCCGTCTGCATGGTCCTCTGGGCCGAGAAGCGCAGCTTGCTCCCGGCAGCCTGCTGGAGCGTCGAGGTCATGAACGGCGGCTTGGGCCGGTCCGTGTAGGGCTTCTCCTCCACGGAACGGACGACGAAGTCGGACTGGGAAAGGCGGGTCACCAGCCCGCCTGCGGCCGCCTCGTCCAGCACCACCACGCCAGCTGCCTCGGGTCTCAGCTGTCCGTCCTCGGTGAAGCTCTTCCCGTCGGCCAGGCGGTTGCCGTCCACGGTGGAGAGCACCGCCGGGAAGCTGGATCCGTCCTTGGCGAAGGTGGCGTCGAGGCCCCACCATGCGGCCGAGCGGAAGCGCATGCGGGCTCTCTCACGCTCCACGAGCATGCGGGTCGCCACGCTCTGGACCCGTCCGGCGGAGAGCCGGGGCATCACCTTCTTCCACAGCACGGGAGACACCTCGTAGCCGTAGAGCCGGTCCAGGATCCGCCGGGCCTCCTGGGCGTCGACCAGCCGGCGGTCGAGCTCGCGCCACTCCTGCACGGCGCGCTCGATGGCGCTGCGGGTGATCTCGTGGAAGACCATGCGCTTGACGGGGACCTGCGGCGAGAGCACCTCCTGAAGGTGCCAGGCGATCGATTCCCCCTCGCGGTCCTCGTCCGTGGCGAGGTAGACCTCGCTCGCATTGCGGACGAGGGCCTTGAGCTTGTTGACCTGGTCGCGCTTCTCACGGGCCACCACGTAGAGGGGCTTGAACCCGTTCTCCACGTCCACGCCCAGGCGCGCCCAAGGCTCTCCCTTGAGGGCCCCGGGAACGTCAGCGGCATTGCGCGGAAGGTCGCGGATGTGCCCGATCGACGACTCCACGGCGAAGTCGCCACCAAGGAAACCGGCGATGGTCTTGGCCTTCGCCGGCGACTCCACGATCACGAGGGGTTTGCTCATCTCTTTTCGAGCGTGGACAGGTTTGTCGCCTCGTGTCAACCCGCGTGCTCGGAAGAGGAGGCGTCTAGCCTCGAATCCGTGGAGTTCCTGACCAACCCGGAGAAGCTGATCGAGGCCTTCGGCACCTTCGCAACCATCGGCATCATCCTCGTGGTCTTCGCCGAGTCGGGGCTCCTCTTCGGGTTCTTCCTGCCCGGTGACTCGTTGCTGGTCACCGCAGGTGTCCTCGCCGCGAAGGGGGGCGAACCTCACCTCTCGCTGCCGGTGCTCCTCGTGGGCATAGTCCTGGCCGCCATCTCGGGCGACCAGGTCGGCTACGCCTTCGGACGAAAGGTCGGCCCCCCGCTGTTCCGAAGGCCGGACTCTCGTTTCTTCAAGCAGGAGCACGTGGAGAAAGCCCGGCTGTTCTTCGCCGACCACGGGCCCAAGGCCATCGTGCTCGCCCGTTTCGTGCCCTTCGTCCGGACCTTCACGCCCATCGTCGCCGGCGTCGGTCGCATGCACTACCCCACCTTCATGGCCTACAACGTGATCGGTGGCCTGCTCTGGGGGGTGGGCGTGACCATGATCGGGTTCGTGCTGGGGGAGGCGTTCGACGTCGACAAGTACCTCCTTCCCATCATCGGCGGCGTCATCCTCGTCTCGCTTCTTCCCGTGCTGCGGGAAGCGCTGCGGGCGCGGCGAGCCCGGTAGGCGGCCGGGCGCGGCAGCGTTGCTTCGCACCGAGCACCTGAGGAAAGCCTACGGCTCCACGGTGGCCATCGACGACCTGAGCGTCGACATCCCGTCGGGGCGGGTCGGCCTGGTGGGGGCCAACGGTGCGGGCAAGACCACCCTCTTCCGATTGTTCCTCGGGCTCGCCCGTCCCACCGCCGGCTCAGTTGAGGTCGGGGGCCGCCGTGTGGCCGAGGACCCGGTCGGTATTCGCGCTCGCATCGGATACATGCCCGAGCACGACTGCCTGCCGCTGGACCAGTCGGCGGCGGACGTGGTGGCCACCTTGGGCGAGCTCGCCGGCCTGCCTGCTCGCGCCGCCCGCCAGCGCGCTTCGGACATGCTCGACCTGGTCGGGCTGGACGAAGCCCGCTTCCGAGCCGTGGGGACCTATTCCACCGGTATGCGCCAGCGCACCAAGCTGGCCCAGGCGCTGGTGGCCGACCCCGAGGTCGTCCTCCTCGACGAGCCCACCAGCGGGCTCGACCCCTCGGGCCGCGACGAGATGCTCGACCTGGTGGCTCGTCTGGGGGCCGACGAGATGTCGGTGCTGATGTCCACCCATTTATTGGCCGACGTGCAGCGGGCCTGCGACCACGTGGTGATGCTCGATGCCGGGAGGTTGGTGGTGGCCGGGGGCACCGAGGACCTGCTCGACACCACGGGGACCATCCTCGTCGAGGTCGATGGCCCGTCGGAGGCCCTCGTGGCCGCTCTCACAGGGCGGGGCCTGGCCTGCGCGGTCTCGGGTGGACGGGTGGAGGTCACCGCTCCAGACGCCGACGCCGGCCTCGACGCCATCAGGGACGAGGTGAGCGAGCTTGGCCTGCCCCTCAACAGCCTGGCCACCCGCCTCACGTCCCTCGACGAGGTCTTCGTCCAGAGAGCCCCCCGATGACCGCCACGTCGAGCACGAGCGCGGGGCGGGTGTACGACCGCGGTTACCGCCGGTACGACGGTCCCCGCGGCGGGCGGTGGGCGGCGGTGCGGGCGCTGTTCCTCGGATCGGTCCGCCGCGCTCTGGGGCTTCGCCGGTCCTGGAAGCAGAAGGTCCTCCCGTGGCTCTTGCTGGCGGTGGCCGCCGCCCCTGCCGCCGTCTTCGTAGGAGTCGGCTACGTCACCCGGGACACACCTGCCGCCGAATTCGAGTTCATCACCTACAGGGACTACGTGGGGGTCTCCACCGCCCTGCTCCTGTTCGTGGCCGTCACCGCTCCCGATCTCATCTGTCCCGAGCGCCGCCAACGGGTGCTGCCGCTCATATTCAGCCGCCCGCTCACCGGGCGGGACTACGTGCTGGCCAAGGCGGGCGCCGTCTTCGCCGTCGTGTTCGCCTTCGGGTTCCTCCCTCAAGCGCTCTTGTTCGTGGGCCAGATGCTGGTGAGCGACGCCGCCCTCACCTACCTCCGGGAGAACGCCGAGGTCCTCTGGCAGGCTCCGCTGTCCGTCGCCGTGCTCGCCGCCTTCCTGGCCCTGCTGGGCACGGCCATTGCCTCGCTGGCCACGCGGCGCATGGTGGCGGCAGCAGCCTTACTCGGGCTGTTCCTGGTGAGCTCGTCGGTGTCGGGCGTGCTCGTCGCCGGCGGGGACAGCTCCGCCGCCGCGCTCGTCAACGTCATCAGCCTGCCCCTCTTCGTACGGGACCTCGTGTTCCTCGGCCACATCGGGGACGACACGCCCCTCGGAGGGCTGAACGGTGGCGGTGCCCTTGCCATCGCCTGCTACCTGGCCGTCACCGGCGCGTGCGTCGCCGTCCTGCTGGTGCGGTACCGGTGGGCGGAACGGTGACCCAGCCACTGGTGAAGGGTTCACCGGAGAACGGGCCACTGGTCAGCGGGGCGGTGGACGACCCGGCTCTGGCCGCCGATCCCACGGTGGAGGTGAACGCGCTGTCGGTCTGGTTCGGGCCCAAGGTGGCGCTGTCGGAGGTCACCTGCTCGTTCGGTCCGGGCATCACCGGCCTCCTCGGTCCCAACGGGGCGGGCAAGACCACGCTCATGCGGGTCGTCGTAGGGCTGCTGCCCACCGGTTCGGGCACCGTTCGTGTCACCGGCCGGGACCCGAGGAGGGACCGGAGCACCCATCGAAGCCTGGCGCTCGTGCCCGAGGACGAGGCCGTGCCCGACGCCCTCACGGCCCGAGAGTTCGTGCGTTACGTGGCCCGGCTCCACGGTGTGACCGAGCGCGATCGACCGGACCGGGCACTTGACTCCGTCGGCCTGACCGACGCCGCCGATCGCCGGCTGCGCGGCTTCAGCAAGGGCATGCGCCAACGGGCCAAGGTGGCGGTGGCCCTGGTCAGCGACCCTCGGGTGCTCGTGCTGGACGAGCCCTTGAACGGGACCGACCCCGTCCATCGGGCCGCGCTCATCGACCTCTTCCGCCGGCTGGGCGCCGAAGGGCGCACGGTAGTGGCCAGCTCCCACGTCCTCCACGAGGTGGAGGCCATGGCCTCCCGCGTGATCGTGCTGGTGCACGGGCGGGTCGCCGCCGCCGGTGACCACCGGGCCATCCGCGACGCCATGGCCGACCGGCCGAGGAGGGTACTGGTGCGGGCCGTGCGGCCTCGGGAGCTCGCCGCCGCCCTGGTCGGCCTGGACGCCGTGGCCGGCCTTTCGGTGGACGGCGACCAGATC
>JADDQT010000192.1:1065-4557 GCA_016781225.1 Actinomycetota bacterium | reverse complement strand
GCTCGCTCACGCTGCGCCGGCCGCCACTCAGGTCGGCGGAGCGGTTCTGCTCCCGCTGGCCTTCGTCGCCGATGAGCCGGCTGACGTACTCGAGGGTGGCCTCGTCGGCGATGCCGGTCCCGAAGAGCTTGGCCCGATGGTTGTTCAGCACAGTTTGAGCGCGGTCGTGATAGAGCGCCTTGACCTGGGCCAGGTCCTGCCAGATCGATACCAGGGTGATGGCGTGGCTGCGGGCGGTCGACGCGTAGCCAGGGAGATCTCGCAGCGGAGCGATGTTTCCGGCCTCGTCCAACAGCACGAGGCAGGGCCGCGGGAGAGCGCCACCAGCAGCGGCGGCCTGGTCGTAGGCCGCCCGGATGGCCTGTTGCACCAACACGGTGAGCACGGGTCGCAGGCGCGCCTGCTCGTGGGCGGCGGCGACGACATAGATCGTGTTGTTGCCGGACAGCCAGGAGTCGAGGTTGATGGCGTTGCCGTCGGCGGCAGCCGCGACCCCGGGATCGGCATACCCGGCAAGGACGTTCTCCATGGTGGCGAACACCGAGCCCCGCAGGCGTTCCTCCTTGGACCACAGCGCCTTAGCCGCGATGAGGGGTGCGAACGATTCCGAGGAGGCGTCGGCGGCGAAGAACTCGGTCTCGAGCTGATCCCGCAGGCGGCGGTCGACCTCGTCCCTCACCTTCTCCTCGAGCTGTTCCTGCAGTGGCTGAGGCCAGGAGGAGAACTTGCGGTCCACCAGCGAGGCCCGGCCGTCGGCTGCGTCCCGCAGCACGTGGCGGATGGTGCTCATCACTTCGGCCCGAACGGGCTCGGTCAGCTCCTCCCGCCGGCGTTGGGCGTCTTCAGAGGCCATCGCCTGTTGGAGGTGGGCCTCTACGCCCGAGGCGGCGCGCAGGGCCTTGCCTGCCTCGTTCTGGTCTTGGGTGTCCACCCAGCGGACGACGTCGCGCATCGTCTTGTTCGAGCGGGCCGCGGCGTAGAGGTAGGGGGCCAGGCCCTTGCGGGCCTGGGTGTACCAGTAGTCGCCGTCCGAGACGGTGTCGAGGCGAGGCTGGGCCGCCTCGGAAAGCCATGCCGCCATGCGCAGGGCGCCGGCCCAACTCCGGCAGGCAGCCAGTGGCGACCATTGCGACAACTCCTGGCCCGAGCTGCCCGTTGGGTCGTAGACCCAGACCGTGCCCTGCTTGCGGCGGTGAGCAACGGTGGCGTCCAGCAGGTCGGCCTTCACCGAGGTGGCGATGACGGGCCCTTCCCACTCCAACAGGGCAGGGATGGCGAACCCTGCGGTCTTGCCGCATCCGGTGGGGCCGACCACGGCCAGGCTGGCCTGGGGCTCGCAGGCGACCAGGCGGCGCCCGACCCGTCCCACAACGAGGCGGTGGTCTCCAGGCCCGGCAACCCTCAACCGCCCAAGGTCTCGGCCCTTGGCGAAGCCGGCATGGGGTTGGACGCCCAGCGCACCAGTCGGTCTCAGCACGCGTCGGCCGCCCCGCATGGCAAAGACCGCGACCACCACCACGGCGACGGCCACCGTCGCCAGGCAGGCGTAGTAGGCGACGGGCCCAGGCAGCACGTCTCGCGCCGCGGCCGGCCAGGCGGCGGCAGGATCGCCGGGTGAGCGGGGTATCCGGGTCAGGGCCACCCCGGCGTCGACCAGGCCGGCTTGCAGGGGACCGTCACCGAAGAGGCGGGCTGCTAGCTGGGCGGATATCCAAGACAAGGCCGAGGCCCCAACGAAGGCGACCGCCGCCCCGAGCACGAGGTTCATCCCGAAGTCGTCGGCAGGCGGAGCGGTGCTGGGCCTCGTCGGCGCCGGCGGTGGGCGGAGGGCCATCAGGCCACCATCCGGGAGTCGGTGTCGCAGATCACCTGCTCGTCGCCCCGGGCGACGACGTGCTGGACCACCGCGGTGCGCCCGGCCACCTTCCAGAGCGAACGCCCCTTGGACAGCTTCCACAGGAGCCGGCCCTCGGTGGCGGTGAGCCCGAGGAGCTGGCGGGCATCAGCCACCTGGTCGGGCGCTTGGCGGAACAGCACCCGCGTCTGGGTGTCGGCCAAGAGGCCCATGGCCACCTTGGCCGTAGCCGTTCCGTCATCAGCCTGTGACCGCAGGTCGGAGAGGCGGTGGACGATGGCCACGTTGGCCACGCCGTACGAGCGGCACAGCTTCCAGCACGCCTGGAGGTAGCGGGTCGTGCGCTCCGAGCCCAAGAGGCTCCACGCCTCGTCCAGCACCTGAAGCCGCTTGGGCCCAGTCGGTGCCGAGAGCACCGTCTGGAGCCAGGCGGTGGTGGCGATCATGACCAAGGTGAGCGCCTCGGGGTCGTGGTGGACGGCAGACAGATCGAGCACGATCCCCGGCCCCGTCGGGTTCAGCCGCACCGTGGTGGGCCCGT
The DNA here is from genome assembly GCA_016781225.1 of Actinomycetota bacterium. Lineage (GTDB taxonomy): Bacteria > Actinomycetota > Acidimicrobiia > Acidimicrobiales > YB1-3. The sequence continues at coordinate 2,161 of JADDQT010000192.1, read as the reverse complement.
CGAACATGCCCCGGAGAGAGCGTTCGAGGAGCTTGCCCAGGGCGTAGGTCACGGCCTCCACCGATCGGGCCAGTTCCGCCGGAGTCGCACGCGCTCGCTCCGCCATCTCGGCGGTCGGGCTGGCCAGGAGCCGGGCCACGTCGTCCAGCGTCACCACGTCCCGCTGTTGACGGCCGAGGTGCGTGACCGCCCATCCGAGGGCGGCGTCTTCGACGGGGCCGAGGTCGCGCCGCAGGACCGATCCCAGGAGGGCGGTGAGCATGGCCGCCTGGCGCCGGGCAGCCTCCTCAGAGACTCCCGCACCCTCGCCCGGTCCTCGGTCGAGCGGGTTCAGCCGAGCTGTCCCGCCTGGGTGCAGCTTGATGACGGTCAGGCCCAGCGCATCGGCCAGGGGCAGGTACTCGCCCTTGGGATCGGCGATGGCGGCCCAGCGTCCGAACACGCCCACCGAGCGGTAGATGAAGCACTTGGCCGCTGCCGACTTGCCCATCCCGGGCTCACCCGCCAGGAGGATGTTGGGGTTGGTCACCACGCCCGCCCCATAGGCCTCGAAGGGGTCGTACGCGAACCCTCCTCCGCCGGTGAGCACGTTGGTCCCTAGGTAGACGCCCCGGGCGCCGAGGCCGGCCTCGGCTTGAAAGGGGTAGGCGCTGCACACGTGTGCCGTAGTGCCCCGGTGGCGGGGCAGGCGGAGGCGGTGCCGCACTAGCCGCAGCACGTCACAGCCTCCGGGCCTCGACCATGCGGCCGAGGGGCAGGGTTGCGACGAAGGCGAGGTCGTGCTGGTGGTCGAGGCGGCGCAGCTCCATCTGTGCTTGGGCCGCCACCTGCTCGTACTCGGCACAGCTGCGTTCCAAGCCCTCGGGATCGGCGGCCGTCACCGTGATCAGCCCCACGTGCTCGAGCTCCGGGTAACCGGCGACCAGCTCTGATTCGCGCTCGGCTACGGCCGCCTGGGCCCGGCGGTGCTGGGCGCCAACTCGAAAGCCCTTGCGGTCTCGCAGTTCGGCGTCGGAGGCGAGCCTGGTGGCGTCTCGGTTCACTCGCCTCGCCGAGCGGGACGGCGGCACAGGCGCGTACCCCACGCAGACGGTGC
>JADDQT010000192.1:908-1046 GCA_016781225.1 Actinomycetota bacterium | reverse complement strand
CAACAGCGGCTCCATCCAGTTCGGCGGCACGTCGAGACGTGGCCACTCGGCGATTAGGTAGGTGGCACGGCAGGCGCCGTCGATCTCGAACCAGGATCGGTGAGCCCGGGTTGCCAGGGGTCCGGCGTTGTGCACACT
>JADDQT010000192.1:0-883 GCA_016781225.1 Actinomycetota bacterium | reverse complement strand
CTCCGGCGCCGCGTAGCCAGGGTCTGTGCCGCCCGGGGATCGCAGCGGGTGCGGATGGCCGCTGCGATCTCCACGGGCGACAGGGGCGGGTCGACGGCCAGGCCCGCCGCTTCCAGCCGGGCCGTGAGGAGGCGCAGTTCCTCGAGAAGAACCTCCACCGCGACCGCCTGGGGATCGTCGCTGGCCCCGCCGCTGCGAGGCCGCCGGACGCGGCGCAGTTCGACGGTGACGGTGACAAGGACCTCATGGGACGTTGACATCGGGCCGACGTCATCCAGCAGCGAGAGGTACGAGTGGACGGCGGGGGAGTCGATTGGGGCGGCTCGGTTCTCCTCCACGTAGCGCAGCTGCTCGCTGAGGCCCGCAGGCGCCGCCCACTCACACCACATCACCCGCGCCACGGCTGAGCGCTCCTTGCAGAACCCGCCGAGGGCATCTCCCCAGCCCGCAACCATGCGTTCCTGCTCGGCTCGGTCGAGGAGGGCGAACTCCCGGCCCCGGACCCGGACGATGCCCGAGAGCGCGCCGTCCCGATCATCGCTGACGATGCCGATGCCTTGAAGCCGCTGTGCTCCGGCCCATCCCTTGGCGGGGACGTCGAGGATGGCGAGCCCGGCGAGGCATGGCGGAAGGTCGGGCTGGCCTGCCTCGTCGCTGGCCGACCCGGTGAGAAGGGGCAAGCGGGCGATCCAGACCCGGCCACGTCGCCCAAGGGCCCAAGTGACAACCACCGGCACGAGCTCGTAGGCGGGAACGCCCCCGATTCGGGCGAAGCTGTAGGTGAGGCCGAACAGGACGGGGGCCAGGACGAGCGGTGGCGGCGCTCCGGCGTTGAGGAAGGTACTGGCCGCGAGGATGGCTAGCGCCAGAGCGATGCACTGCG
>JADDQT010000024.1:12716-13981 GCA_016781225.1 Actinomycetota bacterium | reverse complement strand
CCACGACGTCGCCATCCTCCTCGGCATCTTCGCCTGGCTGGGCAAGACCCTGGACGGCGTGTTCCTGGCCGCCCTGCTCACCGTCATCGGCTACTCCATCAACGACTCGGTGGTGGTCTTCGACCGCATACGCGAGCAGCGCCGGGCCCGCCGCCGCGAGCCGCTGGCGGCGGTGGCCAACGACGCCTGTCTGCAAACCGTTCCCCGCACCATCAACACCGGCCTCGGGGCCATCTTCATCCTGGTGGCCCTCTACCTCCTGGGCGGCGAGACCCTCACCGACTTCGCCTTGGCCCTCCTCATCGGGATCCTGGTCGGCACCTACTCCTCAGTGTTCACCGCCGCCCCACTGGCCGTGGCCGTCGAGGGCCGCACCGCGGCCGGGGCTCCAAGTGCAGAGCCAGTCACGCCACTGCGCTCGAGAGGGGGGGATGCTCCCTCTGAGCCAGTCGCTCCCCTGCGGCCTGGGGCCAGCCGCCCGAGGCAGAGCCGGGAGACGGCGGGTGAACCGGCAGGGAGTGGTTGGGCCCGGCCTGACTCGCTGGTGGCGACCCGTCGTCCCCCACTGCCGCCTCCGCCAGCCAACCGGGGAGCTCCGCGGCCCCGCAAGCGCAAGGGCAAGAAGGGAGGACGCCGTCGATGAGCGCCGCCAACCGCGAAGAGGGCAACCGAGGAGTCCATTCATGAGCAGTGTCCAGACCAGGCCCAGACCGCGACCGCCGAAGTCAGAGGGCAGCTGGAGCCTGGTGGCCTTGGCCATCACCAGTGCGGCCGTGGTGGCAATCGTGGCATTCCTCTTGCCTGCATCTCGCACGCCCTCTTACGTCGATGAGGTCACCGTGGCCAACCCCCACCAGTGGGACGTCGGCGTCGAGGTCGCCGGCGCTGAGCGCGACGGCTGGCTCGGCATGGGCACCGTCGACCGCACCGCGAGCCATGGGTTCCAGCAGGTGATCGACCAGGGCCAGCAGTGGGTCTTCCGCTTCACCTACGCCGGCGTGGACGGTGGCGAGCTCGTCGTCCCCCGGAGCGAGCTGGAGGCAAGCGGATGGAAGGTGACGGTTCCCGAGCAGTTCGCCGAGCGCATGCGGGCCGCGGGCGTGGACCCCTCGGAGTAACGATGCTCTTTGCCGCCGCCGTGTACACCGCTCTCCGGCGCCGCCGTGAGCGGCGGACCGCAGGCTCCAGGCCGTCGCCGCCGGCGCCGTCCTTGGCCACCATGCTGCGGGAGGAGTTTTGGCTGATCGCTTCGCGACTCGCCCTGC
>JADDQT010000024.1:0-12710 GCA_016781225.1 Actinomycetota bacterium | reverse complement strand
GGACACCCGCCGGTGCGCTCACCGCCGCCATCACCGCCATGGTGGTGGTCGTGCTGCTCGGCGACATGACGCCCGGGCCGGTCGCCACCGCGCCCGTCCGCTATGGCTTGGCAGTGCTCAGCGCCGCTATGGTGCTGCTCTTCTTGGGGCCGCGGCAGAGCAGAGCACGGTGATAGTTCCGTCTTACGCTCGACATTGAGGGCGGGATGGGGTATGTCCACCGCCCCGATGGCGCGATGTCCCATCCAAGAGTGGGAGGCGGAAGTATGATCGGGTTTGTCGTCTTCGGACTGATCGTGGGCGTCATCGCTCGCCTTGTCGTTCCCGGCCGTCAGCACCTGAGCGTGTGGATGACGCTGCTCCTCGGTCTCACCGGTTCAGTTGTGGGCGGTCTAGTGGCGAACGCGCTCGGAACCGGTGACATCTTCGAGTTGAACATTCTTGGCTCGGTCGTGGCCATCGCAGCAGCAGTCATTCTGATCATCGCTGGGGATCGCATCGGGGTTCTGACGAAGCGCTCTCGGCACTAGGGGCGAGAAGGGCGTCGTCGAGCTGGCGCCAGTCGCTCCGAGTGCTTGGTGAGCAGAGTGGCAGCCGTGGCGGTGAGCAGGACGTAACCGGCGGCGAGGGCACGAAGCTCTTCACCGTCCACTGCAGCGACTCCGAGGCTGGCCACCACGATCGAGAACTCGCCGCGGGCGATGAGCACTGTTCCGGCTCGCAGGCGGCCGTGCACGGCGACCCCCAAGCGGCGGGCGGCGAACCAACCGGTGGCCAGCTTCGTTCCGCCTGTGACCCCGGCGAGCAGCAGGGCGGGGATGGCCACGTCGACCAGCGAGCCAGGGTTGATCTGGAACGAGAAGAACAGGAAGAAGGTGGCTGCGAACAGGTCCCGAAGGGGCTCGATCAGCGCTCCGGCGCGGGCCTGGACCGGGCCCGAGAGCGCGAGTCCGACAAGGAAGGCACCGATGGCGGCGGAGACCTGGAGCTGTTCGGCCAGACCGCCGACGAGGAGGGTGAGGCCGAAGAGCGAAAGGAGCAGCGCCTCGTCAGACCCGCGGGCGAGGAGGCTGCTCAGCCCATGGCCCCAGCGCAACGCCAGGGTGAGGATGACGGCGACGGCAACCAGCGAGATGGCGACGGTGAGTGCAGCATCGCCCACACCGGTACCGGCCAGCAGGGCGGCCATGACCGGCAGGAACGCCGCCATGGCCAGGTCCTCGATCACCAACAGGTTGAGGATGGCCGGCGTCTCCCGATTGCCGAGGCGGTCCAGGTCACTGAGCACCTTGGCGATCACCCCCGAGGAGCTGACCCAGCACACACCGCCCAGCAGGAGTGCCGCCTCGACCTCCCAGCCCAACAAGACAGCGGCCAGGAAACCAGGAGTGAAGTTGGCTGAGGCGTCGACGAGGCCGGGCGCCAGACCCGTCCTCAAGCCTTGGCGCAGCTCGGCTGAGGTGTATTCGAGGCCGAGCGTCAGCAGGAGCAGCAGGACACCGATGTCCCCGGCTAGGGAGATGAAGTCAGCACTGACGTCGAGGGGCGCCAAGCCGCCTTCGCCCACGGCCAGGCCGGCAAGAAGGTAGAGGGGGATCGCCGTGAGGCCCCACCGACCCGCAAGCCGGGCCAGCACCGCCAGGGCGATGGCGACGGCGCCCAGCTCGATGAAGGCCAGCGCGGCATCGCCATCGGCGGCGGCCAGCAGGAAGGTCACGCCCCCAACAGGTCGGCAAACTCGGAGAGTCCCTCGGGCGTGCCCACGGCGACGGCGACGTCGCCGGCCTGGAGCTCGAAGTCAGGGCCTGGGGCAGGGAAGGTGGCGTCGCCCCTGATGACGGCGACGATGGACACGCCGGTTTGCGTGCGGAACTGGCCCCGGCGGATGGTGGACCCCGCGAACGGCGACCCGACTGGGATGTTGACCCAGTCGAGGGCGACGCCCTCGAGGCGCTGCTGCGCGGTCGCGAGCACCTCACTCACCTGGGTGGCGCCGAGCAGCTCGGCCAGCGTCCGAGAGTCGTCAGGGCTCAGGTGAAGGGCAGTCCGGCACGCGTCGGGATCATCGCGGCCGTAGACGAGCAGCTCTCGGCGGCCGCTGCGATGGAGAACTACGCCCACTCGTTCACCGCGCGCCGTCGTGAAGTCGTGGCGTACCCCGACACCGGGTAGCTGCGTCTCGGTCACCTGAGGCATCGGATACCGCTCCTCTCTCCCCTTCCTTCAGTCTTGCTGTCGGCCCCCATGACCGAGTGCGGCCTCCTTCAGAGTGTCGAAGGCAGCACAACTTCCCAGCCGTCTTCGGTCGGTCATCAACCCACCCCGATGCTCTCAGTCATCACTTCGCGTATCTAGAGTCGCGGCTGACTCACGTCGATCAGCACTCCGCGGACATCATGCGAGCCACCGAGCGGCGGCGATGAGGCCTGCGCTTGCGATTCCCCACCATGCGCCCAAGGCTTGCCACGACACCAGGCGACGACGGTTGATCGCCAGCGACGCGTCATGCAATCGGGCGAGCGCGATGTCGATCGCGTTTGACGGGGCGCCGGAGTTCGATGCAAGTACAGCTGCCTGCCGAAGCAATCGAGCGTCGCCTTCGGCAAGGGTGATCAAGAACGCACTCACACCCCCCTCATCTATCAAACCGCTGGGTACCAATGGCTCGACGGCGACCGCGTGGGCGATCAGGGAAGGGCGCACTACTCGCCGGTGGTACTGGTTTCTCCATAGAACGCAGAGAGCCACGAGGGCGGGGGCAAGGACGACGACGAACCACTCGCGAGGCGCGGGATGACCGATCACCAAAAGAACGGCGGCTCCGGCCGTCGCCGCTGTGGCGGCCAGCCCAAGAATGAGCTCATGTCGTCGAGTAAAGGAAACAAGGCCTGACCGCACCAGGTCGGCGGCGGCAGAAAGGCGTTCCGAGGCCAAGGCGCCCTGCCATAGGTCACGGTTGTCGGCTTCGACCAGGCGCTGAGCGCAATTGAGGACATCGAGGTCGCCGCCTGAGATGGCGGCCAAGTCAGCACACACGGCCCGTTCGAGACCCGCCGGCGAGCACACGCCGTGCGGTGCGTGGAGTGCCCAGGCGGCCGACCTGGACGACAGCCACCGCCCGCGACTGACTCCACCGTGGGCGAGTGTGACAGCTGCGCTGAGGCCGGCGGCCAAGACCACCCATAGACCCAGATGCCACGCGGCGGCAAAAGCGCCGGCCGCGAATGACGTTAAGAGAACCATCCCAAGCCTGGCCTGCGCACTGTGCGACGAGGCGCCCGGCACGTCTGGAAGCCGCCTCACGGTTGTTCCCTATGGCACTGCTCGGCGTGGGGTCGCGACGACACCCCCAAGCAGGCCAGCCAGCGCGTTGGCATCCGTGGTGGGATCAGGCAGAGCACTCGCGGCCGTCCGTCCTGGCGGGAGGCAGCGACGGGTTGGGAAGGCCGTGGCTGCGTCGATTATCAAGGGGCTCGCCCGCTGGTCACTAGACACGTCCACCGCCCTACGAATCCGAGTGGTTCCTACTTTCGCAGCTCAACCTCCATTGCGCTTCTCGCTCGAACCGTCGCTGTCCTGCGGGAACCCAAAGCGGAACCTGTGACGACACGAACCCGCCCGAACTTTGCCGACTCGCAGTGCCGTAGCTGAGCGCCGCCCGTGATCGGTGGTCCGTGATCCCTCCTCGGAGGCGCCGACGGGCGATAGGGCAATGGCGCCATGTCGCCAACCGGGGCGCCCACACCGCTACCGCGACGGCCGACATGGGGTCTGGGGTGCGGTATTCGCCCTTGGTCGTGTGGTGGGCGAGGGGGACCACACAGTGAGCACGGCGAGAGCAAAGGGCAATCCGACGCCTGGGTTCCCACATGGCCTTGGGTCCTTGTGTGAGTTGACATCCGTGTAACACTCCGGTTCTTCGCCCATGACGGGATGCGACCTCAGCTCGGAGAACAGATGCCGCCTTTGCTTACCGCTAGACAACTCAAGCCGCGTCCGACCACGTGACTGTCCTGAGTCTGGTCTCCGGGGTGGCGCTGGTGGCGTTGGTCGGTTGGGACATCGTGCTCACGCTTTTCCATCCCGCCGCCCGGGGCCCCCTCAGCTACGCCGCCAACCGTGCCACCTGGCGAGCGACACGGGGGGTGTCGATCCGCCTCCTCGGGGGTCGAGGCCTCAACTACGCGGGCCCCTTTGCCATGGTCGTCAACCTGCTGGTCTGGGTGATCGCCTTGTGGTTGGGGTACGCCTTGATCTACCTGCCCTACATCGAGTCGTTCAGCTACGACCCCTCCACCCCCTTTGCCGCCAAGGGACTTCTCGAAGCGCTGTACTTCAGCGGGGCCACCCTCACCACAGGCGGCTTTGGAGACGTAGTGGCCACCGGCGGAGTGCTCCGTTTGGTGGCGATCATGGAGGCAGCGAGCGGCTTCGGCGTCCTGTCGTCGGCGATCGCTTTCGTCCTCGCCGTCTATCCGCTCATCAGCCAGCTTCGCAGCACCGCCCTGCAGCTTGCCGACGCTGGCTCGCTCGAGCTGGAGGGAGCGGCCCGGCTCGTGAGCCAAGCCGGACCTTCGAAGCTCACGGCCATAGTCCAGGACTTGACGGAGGACCACGAGCACATCAAGCGCTTTCCAATCCTCTACTTCTTCGAATCGGGTAACAGGGAGGAGTCCCTCACCACCGTGGTGCGGGGTAGCTCGCTCCTGCTCGTCGCCCTCAGTTGCGGCGCGACCAGCAGTGTGGAGTACGCCCCCGTGTACGCCGACATGGTCGAGCAGGTCTTGGCTCGACTCCTCGACGACCTCGAGCGGGACTTCCTAGGAGGGCGCCGTCGGGGCGATGCCCCACCGCGACCAGCCGCAGGTGAGGCACGCTATGCTCTGCGCCGACTCTGCGCCAGCGTTGACCCCACCGACCAGGAGAGTGGCGTGGAGGACAGATTGGACCGCCTTGCATCCCTGCTCGTCCGCGCCGACATGGTGTTGGAGGGTCTAGCTCGGGAGCATGGGCACGAAGCTCAGCGCATGCTCCCTCAATAGCCGCATGGCTGGGGCTGGACGACCCGTAAGGCTGCGGAGCTGACCGGGAGCGACGCTCAGCGCATGCTCCCTCAATAGCCGCATGGCTGGGGCTGGACGACCCGTAAGGCTACGGAGCTGACCGGGAGCGACCCCCCCGGCCGACGATACCGCCGCCTCGATATCATCTTGACAGGCGTGCCGGGAAGTCTGGTCGGCGACATCGATCGTCGACCCTGGAGGCTTGATGGCCACTGCTCCCGACCACACGTCCGGGGACGCCCCTCCCCAGCCCGGTCGTTCCTTGCCCCGGGCGCTCCAGCGCTTCCTCGATACGGAGTCCTCGGGGGGTGTCGTGCTCTTGGCGTTCACCATCGTGGCGCTCTTGTGGGCCAACTCACCCTGGAAGACGAGCTACGCCACGTTGTGGGAAACAGAGCTGACGCTCAGCGCCGGGGATCTCATTCGCACCACGGACCTACGGCACTTCGTGAACGAAGCGCTGATGGCCGTGTTCTTCTTCGTCGTCGGCTTGGAGATCAAGCAGGAGCTGGTGGCCGGACAGTTGCGGCGCTGGCGGACGGCCGCCCTTCCCGCCATCGCAGCCCTAGGGGGGATGGTGGTGCCCGCGGTCATCTATGCCGGCATCAACCTTGGCGGCGAGGGGAGCCGGGGCTGGGGCATCCCCATGGCCACCGACATCGCCTTTGCCCTCGGCCTCCTGGCCCTCCTCGGCCGGGGGTTGCCGGGCTCGCTCAAGGTCTTCTTGCTCAGCCTGGCCATCGCCGACGACGTCGGAGCCATCGTCATCATTGCCGTTTTCTATTCCGGGGGCATCCACTGGCCGGCGATCATGGCGGCGGCGGCCCTGCTGGCCGGTGTGGCTGGTCTAAGAAGGCTGCGGGTCTTGTGGGGACCGGGGTACCTGGTGCTGGGCATCGGCGTTTGGGTGGCGTTCTACGAGTCAGGCGTGCACGCCACACTGGCCGGCGTTGCCCTTGGCTTCCTGGCACCCGGCCGCCCCTTGGCACCAGACGTGGTGGCCGAGGAGTGGAGCATTGACCTGGCCGACGAGCCCAGCGCCGGGGAGCTGAAGACCATGACAACCCTGGCCCGGTCCACCGTGTCGGTCACCGAGCGCCTTCAGCACACGCTGCACCCCGTAACGAGCTACCTGATCGTGCCCGTGTTCGCCTTGGCCAACGCGGGGGTCGCCTTCGAGGCCGGGTCGCTACGAGCGCCTGGGGCCAGGTCCGTGGCCTTCGGCGTGGCCGGCGGCCTGGTGGTCGGCAAGCTCGTCGGGGTGAGCGGCGCGGCATGGCTGGCCGTGCGAGTCGGGCTGGGCAGACTTCCTGAGGGGGTCCGCTGGTCTCACTTGGTGGGGGTTGGTGGCCTGGCGGGGATCGGCTACACCGTGTCGTTGTTCATCGCCGACCTCGCCTTCGACAACCAGCAGCTGGCCAACGCCGCCAAGTTGGGCATCCTGGCCGCTTCGGTGACGGCCGCCATGGTCGGAGCCGCCATCCTGCGCCTGTCCGCTCGTCACGCATCCTCCGCCTGAGTGGAGGCCTTACAACGTCGTCTCAGCCGGGGAACAGCGCGTTGCTCCCTTCACCCATCGGCCGCGCTCCGGCGGTCCTCCTGCCCGCGCCGCCATGGCAACTCCCCTCCGATCTCGACTTCGAGCGCCATGGACAGAAAGGTGCGGATGACCACGATCACGGCCAACACGCCAACCGATCGGAAGGTGGGTGAGACGGCCACGGTACGGATGATGTCCCCGGCCACGAGGAACTCCAAGCCGAGCAGGATCGCTCGTCCGATACCTTGGCGGGCCGAGCGATAGGCCTCATCTGCCGGGAAGCGCCGGACGAGGCGCACTCCATAGACCAAGAGTGCGGCCACCACGCCGAGCACCGTGATTCCGACGCCAACGGCGTCTACTGCTTTGCCAACCTGTTCAATCACTTCGCCGAACTCCACGGCGACGCTCCTTTCAATCGATCGCGGTCACTCCGGCGGCGGTCTCCGTGTCCGCGAGCGCCTGCCGAGGTGGGGTGGCGTGCAGGCGGCTCCTCGTCTGCGGGAGGTGCGAGAAGGACGGAGCCCACGCCGTGAGTGTGCCCTGGCCGTACTGCAATGCGGTTACCGCACCATGTCAACAGTGCTCCCTCTCGACCGCCCTCCTCGAACGACCAGCGTCGTTCCCTAACCGACCGTTTCCTGGTTCGACACCTACGTAGGACCGTGGGCGGGCAGGCGAGGGGAACGTCACGCGACCGCAAACCAGCTGCACCGAGGTTGTCGCATGACCTGGGGAGGGTACGCCCAGCTCGCTGAAGGAAGGTTCTTGTTGTGCATGCAATGCGGACCAGAGGAGGTGGCGTATCCACCACGGTCGATCACCGTTTGCCCAGCGACAAGAAGACGTCAAGGGCCAGGCTGGGCTGGAAGGTGGCAGTGGGATTGGTCGGCGCTGCTGCTCGCCGGTTGCGGCGGCGGTGGCGACGCCAAGGCGCTGACCGAAGGCGCCTTTGTCCAGCGCGCCAACGACATCTGCGCCGGCCAAACGGACCGGATCGTCTCGAGCGCCAGGTCGGCCTTCCCGACCAAGGTCGTGCCCAGTGCCCAACGACTCGAGGAATTCGCGGAGCAAATGGTGATCCCCGAGCTCGAGAGGCAGGTGGACGAGCTCGAATCGCTCGAGCCGCCCGAGTTCTTGAGGGACAACTTCGACGCTTACCTGGACGAGGCGCGCCGAGCGGTGGAGAAGGTCAAGAAGGCACCGACGTTCGTCTTCAGCCAGGTCGATGCCAACGATGCCTTCAAAGAGGCCAACGCCGCGGCCAACAAGCTGAACCTGACGGCATGCGCCCAGGGCAGCGACAAGTGGTCGAGGGCCCCGGCCCTCCCGCCGCAGTAGAGCCGACGCTGCTTTGCCGGCAAGGGGACGACGCCGCCTTGATGGAGCCTTGATCTTGATGGAGTCTTGATGGAGTCGAGCGTGACCCTCCTGCGAGTACGTGGCATCCCGGTGGGGGTCCATTGGTCTTGGCTGTTCATCTTCGCCCTCGTGGTGTGGTCGCTGGCAACCGCCCTCTTTCCCGCCACCTACCCGGGCCTCGACGGGTCGTCGTACCTGGCGATGGGTCTGGTGTCGGCGGGGCTGTTCTTCGCATCCGTGATCGTGCACGAGATCGGACACGCCTTCCGCGCCCTGAAAGAAGGCGTCCCGATCGACGGCATCACCCTCTGGCTCTTCGGCGGGGTTGCTCGACTGCGAGGCAACCCGCCCTCGCCCGGCGCCGAGTTCCGGGTGGCCATCGCCGGCCCGATGATCACCTTGGCGCTGGTCTGCCTGTTCGGAGCCGCGGCATTGGTCGCTGACCTGGCCGACATCTCGGAGTCGAGTCGAGCCGTCCTCGACTACGTGACTCGCATCAACGCCATCGTTCTGGCCTTCAACCTGGTGCCGGCGCTTCCTCTCGACGGTGGGCGGGTGCTGCGGGCCTGGCTCTGGCGACGGCAGGGGAGCTTCGTGGCCGCCACCCGCTCGGCGGGGCGTACCGGACAGGTCTTCGGAGCCATCCTGATCGCCATCGGCCTGCTGGGTCTGATCAGTGGTCCGGGCGTTGGCGGCGTCTGGCTGGCCTTCATCGGGTGGTTCCTCCTCCAGGCGGCTCAGTCCGAGACCATGGCGGCCCAGATGCGTCAGGCCCTCCGTGGGGTGCGGGTTCGCGACGCCATGAATCCCGTCCCCGTAGTGGTGTCTCCGGAGCTGCCTGTCTCGGAGTTGCTCGACGTTGCTGACCGTTGGCGTCACTCGTCGTTCCCGGTGGTCAAGGACGGTCGGCTGGAGGGCGTGATGTCGCTCAGGGCGCTGAACGGCATCGTTGGCTCGGAGGGGGAGCGGCGAGTCGGCGACGTGATGGTGGACGCCGACGAAGTCACTGTCGTCAACCCCGATCAGGAGCTTTTCGAGTCGCTGTCCCAGCTCGGCCCCCAAACTGACCGGGCGATGGTGGTCGAGGACGGGCGGTTCGTGGGGATCGTCTCGCGCGCTGACGTCATTCGCGCCCTCCAACTCGAGCAGACGAGACGGGGACAGGAGGAGGCGCCGGTCCGTCGACCAGGCTTGCTCGTCTGGTTGGTCGTGGGGCTCATGCTGGTGGGCGCCTCAGCAGCCCTCTACCACCCTCCCTACGTCGTGGTCGCTCCCGGAGAGGCGGTTGACGTGGTGGACGACGTGAACATCAGCGGCGTCCCCGTTGACAAGGTCGATGGCCAATACCTCCTGACAAGCGTCAGCATCCGTCGTCCCAGTGCCCTTCGGGCCCTCATCGCAGCATTGCGAACAGATCGCCAGGTTCTCCCCTTGGGATCCGTCGTGCCGCGGGGCGTCGATGCCGAGGACTACTTCCGGAGGCAGCGAGACGTGTTTCGCCAGAGCCGGCTGGTGGCCGCCGCCGCTGCTGCTGAGTCGGTGGGTATGGACGCATCGGTCAGCGGCACGGGCGCCCGCGTCGTCGACGTGCTCCCCGGATCCTCGGCGGCCGAGAAGCTCAGAGAGGGAGACGTGATCGTCAGGGTTGACACCCGGCCGGTTGACGACGCCAGGTCGCTGCAGGAGATCACCGGTTCCCGGCCGGCGGGAGTCGACTTCCGCGTAACCGTCGAACGCGGTGGCGAACAGGTCGAGGAGGTGGTGGAGAGCCGGCCCCTTCCTCGGCTGGCGGGCGGCGTAGGCCTGGGACTGGTGGTGGAGACACGAGACCTCGACGTGGAACTGCCCTTCGAGGTCAGCTTCGGCGATCGAGACATCGGCGGCCCGTCAGCCGGCCTGGCCTATGCCTTGGCCATCGCCGACAAGCTCACGACCGGCGACGAGGCTCGAGGCCGGGCGGTGGCAGCGACCGGGACCATCGACATCGATGGCGAGGTCGGCCCGGTGGGCGGGGTCAAGCAGAAGGCACTGGCTGCCGAGGAGGCCGGGGCCTCGCTCTTCCTGGTCCCCTTCGACGAGGTTGAGGAGGCACAGGTACCTGGTTTGCAGGTGGGCGGCGTCTCCAACCTCGATCGAGCCCTGCGCCTCCTCGAGGCTCGCGCCTGAGACCGTGTTGCTCCCCCGAGTGGCCCTCGCGCTCTTGGCGCTGGCCAGCTGCGGCGACGCTCGCCAGGAGCGGGAAGGCACCCAGCCCGCACCAGCGGTAACCACCTTCGAGCAGGGCCTTTTCGACGATCTCCCGCTCTTTCCTCGCAGCGATCCGATCGGTCCCCGCAGCGAGAAGGACGGTGTCGTCGCTCGCAGCTACACGGCCCGAGGAACGACGCCGGAGCGACTCGTCCGGTATTACGAGGACAACCTGAGCGGATGGCGCCAGGTTGAGCCCAGCCGGAAGTTCGGTACGTCGTCGTATCGAGCGAAGTGGGCAAGGGACGACTGGTTCCTGGAGGTCAGCTCGGGGGCTTCGTCCGCCCTCGACGATGCGGGCGACGCCCAAGTTCAATACAGCCTTGTGCTGTCACCCAGATGACCGGGCTCTGGCGGAGGGCCCCTGCCACCGCCCTGGTCTTCGGTGTGCTCGTCGTTCCCCTGATCGGCATGGACCCGAGCCAACCGGCACCCTCAGCTCCAGCTACCCCTCCGGCCGGCGAGATGCTCTACCTCAGGGACTGTGCATCCTGTCACGGCGAGGTCGGGCAGGGAACCCCGCGAGGCCAGAGTCTCCAGGAGATCGGACCGGCCGAAACCCATTACGCCATCACCACCGGGCGCATGCCCATCCCCGATCCAGGGGCCGAGCGCCAACGACGACCGGTGGACTACCGGCCCGAGGAGGTCGACGCTCTCGTCGATCACATGCGGTCCTTCCTGGCCAGCGAGCCTGACATCCCAGAGGTGAACGTGCAGTCAGGCGACCTTGCCAAGGGCGGCGAGCTCTACCTGACGCACTGTGCCGCCTGTCACCAATGGGCGGGGGAGGGCGGGGCCTTGATGGGACAGGAGGCACCGGCGCTACACCGAGCGACGCCGACGCAGATCGCCGAGGCCATTCGCAGCGGACCGGTCGCCATGCCTGGATACAGCGAAGAGGTGCTGAGCGACCACGAGGTGGACTCGATCGTCAAGTATGTGCTGTACCTACGCCAGCCCGAGGATCGTGGTGGGTTCGGCATTTGGCACTACGGGCCGTTCACCGAGGGCCTGGTGGCGTGGGTGGTGGGTGTGGGAGTCCTCACCCTGGTAGTGCTGTGGATCGGCGAACGAGGCAGAGGCGAACATCCATGAGCACCCGTGGTCGCCCGCCGACTTCTCGGGCGAGGGAGTCACCTCAGGAATCGTCACGTAGCTGCAACCGGAGCGGCGCGCGACTGTTTCTTGGCGTGGGCATGGTCGAACCCGACGACTTCAGCGGCGCTGATGGGCGCCAGTACTAAGCGTCAGGGGAGGATCGATGTCACAGGTTGTCCAGAGGGCTGCCAGCAACTGCGCTGTCTACCGCTTCGTCGGTGAGCTCGACGCCCTGACTGCACCTCACCTACGACAGGTCTTGGCAGGGATGGCTTCGTCCGCCAGGGTGGTGATCGATCTCTCCGGGGTGGCGTTCATCGACTCCACCGGCCTCAACGCTCTAGTGGGCGGCATTCGACGGATACACGAGTGCGGCGGCCACGTTGCCGTGTCTTCGAGCAGCCCTCAGGTTCTCCGCCTGCTCACACTTACCGGCTTCGAGAAGATCGTCCCGCTGGCAGACAGCGTCGGTGAGGCAGGGGGGAAGCTGCACGCTTAGGCCGTCGGCAGCCCGTGAACCTCGATGATGTCTCACGCTGGGCGCGCAGTGATGGCCTGCAGATCATCCTGCTGGCCATCGGTGCAGTGCTTCTCACTCGCTTAGTCCACTGGTTGGCTGGGCGATCCGCTACGCAGGCCACCACGGCAGCGTCAGCCGCTGTCGAAGCCGGAGTGCCCATCGACGAACGAGACAAGCGCCGGCAGGCACTGATCCAAGCCGTGGAGCGCGCAGTCGTCGGGGTCGTGTGGTTCGTGGCCGCCTTCATGACCCTCGTCCGCCTGCGCGTCCCGGTGACGAGCCTGGTGGCGCCGGCCACTGTGGCAGGGCTGGCCATCGGTTTCGGGGCCCAAAGGGTGGTCGGGGACATGCTCTCCGGGTTCTTCCTCCTCTCCGAGGACCAGTACGGCGTCGGTGACGTGGTGCAGATCGCGCAGCCCGGCCAGCTGAGCGGGGAAGGCAGTGTCGAGTCGGTGAATCTGCGCACGACACGGTTGCGGACGACGAATGGAGAGCTGGTGGTCATCCCCAATGGCGAGATCCGCCAGGTCACCAACCGCTCCAGGGACTGGTCGCGCGTCGCTGTCGACGTCCCGGTGGAGCTGGAAGCCGATGTCGATCGGGCCGCCGACGTGCTACGAGAGGTGGGGTCCGGACTCGTTGCCGAAGAGGGCTGGTCCGGGCTGCTCCTCGAAGCGCCAACCGTCGCCGGGGTGGAGTCGATCGAGCTGGGTTATGCCAACCTGCGAATCGTGGCCCGCACCCTTCCGGCTCGCACGCCGGAGGTCAGCCGCGAATTGCGCCGGCGCGCCATCGGCGCTCTTCGCACGGCGGGCTTTACGCCGCCCACCGGCCGCTCGTGACCGGTCCCGTCCGGGCTCGACGATCTACCATCGCG
>JADDQT010000433.1 GCA_016781225.1 Actinomycetota bacterium | reverse complement strand
GGCCGGCCGAGCTCGGGGACAGGTCGCCAGAGGTCCACCGGCTTGGCCTTGTGCCCTCGCCGGCGGCGGCCCTGGTGCTGTTCTCGTTGGCCTTGGCCTCGTCGGCCTTGGTCTCGTCGGTCTTGGTCTCGTCGAGCCTGGTTTCGTCGTGGCGGGCTCATGCTCAGGCCTCCTCGGTGAGCACCGTGTCGGCGCGGAGGCCGAGCGCGAGCTGCAGCTGGTCCGTGTCCAGGTCCGACAGGGAGCTGGACTTCGGCAGGACGACGTCGGCTATGTGCCGCTTGCCGGCCACGACCTCCTCCACCCGCTCGTCCACCGTCCCCGGGCAGACCAGCCGATGCGACACGACCGTTCGGTTCTGACCGATCCGCCATGCCCGGTCGCGCGCCTGATCCTCCACCGCGGGGTTCCACCAACGGTCGTAGAGAACGACGTGGCTGGCGGCCGTGAGGTTGAGGCCCGTGCCGCCCGCCTTGAGCGACAGGATGAGGGCGCCGGGTCCCTGACCCTCCTGGAACTCGGTGACGAGGCGGTCGCGGGCGCCGCGTGCCACACCGCCGTGGTAGCAGGCGATCGGTGTCCCGGTGACCTCCGTGAGGTGGTCGGCCAGCCGCTTGCCCCATTCGGCGAAGTGGGTGAACACGAGGATCCGCTCCCCGGCGGCGAACACCGACTCGACGATCTGCTCGAGGCGCGCCAGCTTCCCCGACCTGCCGGCCAGCTGCCGCCCGTCGTCCTGGTAGGCCGCGGGATGGTTGCAGATCTGCTTGAGGGCGGTGATGGCGGCGAGAATGGCGCCCTGCTTGGGGGTGGTGCCCGGCTCGGCCGACCCGGCTACCAGCCCGTCCAGCACAGCCTGGTAGAGACCGATCTGCTCCGAGGTCATGGTGCAGTGGTCGAGCTCATCGATGCGATCGGGGAGCTCCTCGGCCACGACCGGCTCGGCCTTGGTGCGCCGGAACACGAGGATCCCGTTCAGGGCTCGAAGAGCAGCTTCCCCCTCGCCCGACAGCTGGGCCATGAAGGTGGACCGCGAGCCCACGAGGCCCGGGTTGGTGAAATCGAGGATGGCCCAGAGGTCTCCGAGGCCGTTCTCGATCGGGGTCCCGGTGAGGGCGAGGCGAGTCCTGGCCGGGATTCGACGGAGCTGCTGGGCTGTCTCGCTGGCGGGGTTCTTGATGGCCTGCGCCTCGTCGAGGACGAGCCGGTCCCACGATTGCTGGCTCAGGGCCTCCACGTCCCGGACGGCGGTGCCGTAGGTGGTGATCACCACGTCCGCGTCGGCGACCTCGGACTCGAGCTCGTGGGACGCGGCCCTGGATGCG
>JADDQT010000191.1:4011-4649 GCA_016781225.1 Actinomycetota bacterium | reverse complement strand
GCCACAGCCACGATCACGATCAGCACCGCCATGCGGCGGCGCCAGAACACGGCTGACGAGGTGCGACCCTGCAGTGGGAGGGGCGCGGCCACCAGACGCAAGTAGGGCGGAGACGAAGCCGTCGGTTTGCTCCTGACCGTTCCGACGACGATGTGGTTGATCGCGATGTGGTTGGTCGCGATGTGGTTGATCGCGATGTGGTTGGTCGCATACATGCTCATGCACCCACTATGACGAGGACCTGTGACAGTGACGAACGTACGTTCGTGGACTGGTCGCCGTCAAGCGATTTCTCGAACAAGTGTTTGCCCTCGGTGCTGACCGTTGCTACCGTGGCCCCGTGACCGAGGAACAGGTGCTCACGGGCAAGCGCAGGGAGATACTGGACTTCATCGACGGCGAGCTGGCGGCGCGGGGCTATCCACCGTCGGTGCGCGAGATCGGCCACGCGGTCGGTCTCACGTCTTCGTCCACGGTCCACGCCCATCTCAACACCCTCGAACGCCAGGGCTACCTACGGCGAGATCCCACCAAGCCCCGCGCCATGGAGGTCCGCTACGACCAGTCGTCGGGTGCCGCGGTCGAGCGCCGGCCGGCGCAGCACGTGCCCCTCATCGGTGACGTCGCCGCCGGGGCCA
>JADDQT010000191.1:2196-3910 GCA_016781225.1 Actinomycetota bacterium | reverse complement strand
GTCGACGCCGGGATCCTCGACGGTGACTACGTGGTCGCCCGCCAGCAGCCGGACGCCCACAAGGGTGAGATCGTGGTGGCCGGCATCCCCGGTGAAGAGGGAACCGTCAAGACATTCTCTCGGAAGGGCCGCAAGGTCGTGCTGACCCCTGCCAACGAGCGCCTCTCCCCCATGGAGTTCGACCCTGCAGACGTGCGGATCTTCGGCAAGGTCGTCACGGTTCTCCGCCGCCTTTAACAGAGCCACCTCGCCATCACCCCGGTAGCCCGTCGTGGCGTTGCCGGCGGTGGGGATAGGATCGCGTCCGGTTGAACACCAGCCAACGGAGCCGTTGCGCCGGCTCCGGAACGGCGGCGGCTTTTCGACCCCGAGCAGCGTCCCCGCTCCGTGGCGCCTGTCTCCTCGTACGAAGTGGGTTGGCACCCATGGGAAATGCCATTGGCCGGAGCGTGCCACGTTTGGCAGTGGGTCTTGCACCAGAGGAGGAGGACATGACAGGGACGATTGCCGAGACGGCCACGGACGCGCTCCGCCGGCGGCAGGCTTAAGTGACGACCGCTTCCGAGCGGCTCCAAAGAACCGAGGCCGCCGAGGCCGGCCCCGCAACTGAGACCGACGAGGATCTTCCCGACCACCTCTGCTCGCTGCAGCCAGGACGGTGGGCGTTGTGGCGCGAGGTCGGCGTTCGAGCAACTGGTTTCCCGATATCAGGCCTGGACGCCTTTGGCGGCTCGGACGAAGCGGCGCGCCTCCGCCAGCTGGCTGCTGATCCACGGTTCCTGGAGGCGGTCACATGGCAGAACCGCGCCGCCCTGCGCAACGCGGTGGCCAAGCTCGGCTCCTCCGAGGGACGGGACGACTCCACCACCCGGCGCAGGCTGGACGTCGTGGCCAGCTACTGGCAGCGGTACTGCTCCAAGAACGAGACCATCGGCTTCTTCGGCCCCATGGGTTGGGCCACGTTCTTCGACGGCGTCGACGCCGTCGCCCAGGAGCCTGGTCCACAACTCGTGGCCGAGCGAAACGTGCGTTTCGAGGTTTGGGCGGTCCAGGCGCTGGCACGGGCCCTGAGCGAGGACCAGGACGTCCGCAGATGGTTGCCACCCCGTCGCCGTCCCGATCGCCTACCCACTGACCTCACACCCGAGGAATCTGTCGTGTATGCCGCCTGTGACGGGCGAACGCCTGCCTGGCAGGTAGGGGACTCAGCCCTGCTCGAGTCCCTCGTCGGACGAGAGATCGTGCAGTGGGACCTCCGGGTGCCGCTCGGGCCGCACCCCGAGCGCCATCTGCGGGCGACCTTGGAACGCATCGGTGACCCGGCCGTCCGCGCCCGGCCGATTGCATTGCTCGATGACCTCGAAGAGGCGCTGGCCCTGGTCGGAGAGGCGGCTGGAGATCCGGACGAGTTGGGCCGCGCGCTCGACGACCTCGACACCCGCTTCTCTCGTTCCACGGGCGTGGCGCCGGGCCGCGCTGCCGGCGCCGCCTACGGAGGCCGAACGCTTTGTTACGAGGACTGCCGCCGCGATATCGACGTCCGCCTCGGTGAGCCTTTGAGACGAGCGCTGGGCGAGGCGCTCCTGCCGCTGCTGCCTGGCGCCCGGTGGTACTGCGGGCAGGTGGCCGACCTGTCCCGGCGCATGGCGAGGGACGCCCTTGACTGCGTCCGGGCGGAGATGGGAACGGCGGCCGTCCCCGCCCTCGAGGTCTG
>JADDQT010000191.1:0-2173 GCA_016781225.1 Actinomycetota bacterium | reverse complement strand
TCGCCCAGCCGCCGGCGGCGCTGCACCTCCGCCAGGAGCTGCAGAGCCGCTTCGCGTCGTTGCTGGAGTGCGGCACCCACCAGCTGGCGGAGCGAGCGGAAGCCGAGTTCGACGACGCCCCGCCGGCCTGGCGCCAGGGCCTCTACATGTCCCCCGACGTACAGATCTGCGCGTCCAGCAGCGACGCCATCGACGGGGGTGACTTCCTGGTGGTGGTCGGTGACTTCCACCCCGGCACCGTGTCCCTGGAGCAGTGCTTCATCCTCGAACAACACCCCGAGCCCGACCGCTTGCGACGCTTCATCGCCGCCGATGTCCAGCCGCCCCGCCTCTTCCCGGTCCCGAGCTCTGAGCTTCGGCGGACGCCCCGCACTGCTGCGGAGGATCTCAAGGGCGAAAGCAGCGAGCTCCGAAGCGTGGCCGGCTCGACGTGGTCGGGGCGAAGCGTGCCGGGCTACACCCTGGCCGACGACCTGTGCCTGCTCACGGCCCCTGACACCGTCATGCCCGACGGTTACCGCACCGTGCACCTCGCCGACCTGGTGGTCTCGGACCGGGCGGACGGTCCGGTTCTCGAGACACGCGATGGCCAGCTCCAGTTTCCCCTCGAGGAGGCCTTCTGGCTGCACACCTTCCTGCTCGCCTTCTGGACCTACGACCCCTTCGTCGCCACGGTCCACTCCGAGAGGGTGACGGTTGGCCGTGCCGTGCTGCGACGGGAGACCTGGAACCCTCCGGTCGAGACCATGAAATGGGCCTGGTCGTCCGGCGGCACGAGCTCGGAGGAGGTCAGGGCCTGGGCCCGAGGCCTTGGAATGCCGAGGCGCGTCTTCGTGCTGGCGCCGGTCGAGGCCAAGCCGTTCTACGTCGACTTCGACAGCCCGTCCCTTACGCGGGTGCTTCGACGAATGGCGCGCCGCAGCGCGGAGGCGTACGGGCCGGAGGTGACCCTGCGGTTCACCGAGATGCTTCCCACGCCCGACCAGGCGTGGCTGATCGACGCCGCAGGCAACCGCTATGCGAGCGAGCTGCGTCTGGTGGTCACCGATCTCACCCGGTGGCCGTCGCCGTCGCCGGTTCGCTCGAAGAACTGACACAACGATCATCGGCCAGGAGGTCATACATGGTTCGGAACCTCGAGGGGACCGCAGTGGTGGTTACCGGTGCATCGAGCGGGATAGGTCGGGCCACCGCCCTGGCCTTTGCCGCCAAGGGGGCAGGGGTGATAGTGGCAGCCCGCAGAGAGGGGCCGCTCGTACAACTGGCCCAGGAATGTGAACGCGCTGGCGGGCGGGGTACAGCGGTGCCGACCGACGTCAGGGATCCCGACGCCGTGCAGGCGTTGGCCAACGCCGCTCTGGAAACCTTCGGCCGGCTGGACGTGTGGGTGAACAACGCCGCCGTCGGGATGTGGGCCCGCTTCGAGGACATCCCTCTGGAGGACTACCGTCAGGTGATCGACACGAACCTGTTCGGCTACGTCCATGGAGCCAGGGCCGCGCTGCCCTGCTTCCGCGAAGCCGGACACGGAGTGCTCATCAACAATGCCTCGGTGCTCGCCACCGTTCCCGCGCCCTATGCCAGCGCCTATGTCGCCTCCAAGCATGCAGTTCGGGGCTTGGGAGGAAGCCTGCGCCAGGAGCTCGCCCTCGCGGGCGCCAGGGGCATCCATGTGTGCACCGTCATGCCGGCCACCATCGACACGCCCTTCTTCCAGCACTCGGCCAACTACACGGGGCGGGAAGTGAAAGCCATGCCACCCGTCTACTCAGCCGAGCGAGTGGCGCGCACCATCGTCAACTGTGCCCGCTGGCCGCGCCGGGAGGTCTTCGTCGGGAACATGGCCCGCCTCGCCTACCAGCAGTCCAAGGTGATGCCCGGGATGACCGAGCGGGCGATGAGGGTCATGGTCGACAAGGGACACCTGTACCTGGACAAGCCGGCCCCGCCGACTCCCGGAGCGGTCCACGAATCGATGGTCGATGGGACCGCTGTGGACGGAGGTTGGCATGGGAGGCGGAAGACTCGGAACCGCCGGCTGGCCAGCGGGAGCGTGGCCGCCACGGTGGCGCTGGTGTCCCTTCGAGCACGCGGGCGGAGCGGGGCATGATGAGGGGGGCAGCAATGCGCGGTGCGGCCGCGGGGATCGCGGGCGTCGCAGCCATGACCGCCG
>JADDQT010000190.1:3322-4460 GCA_016781225.1 Actinomycetota bacterium | reverse complement strand
AGGCCGACCATGCGGGTCTTGGCCGCCAGGCGCCCGTCGACCTCGCCTTCGAAGAGGAAAGGCGAGGTGTCCACATCGTCGTAGCCCGGGTAGGGATTGCGCCCGTAGTCCCGCTCGAAGCCGGTCTGGCGCGACAGAACCAGGGCGTCGGGGTGGGCGGCTCGGAAGTCCGACCACGCCACGGTGGACACGGGGTGGGAGCGGAGGTGCTCGCCGGTGAGGCGCCCGGCGACGGCCTGGCCCGTGAAGTGGGCCCAGAGCGACTCGGTCTGGCGGTCGTACATGACCAGCGCCGAGCGATATAGGCGCCCCGACGTGCCGAAGTCGAGGACGCGGTGGGCGATGCGGCGCTCGAAGGCGACGGCCGAGTTGCACAGGGGGCAGTAGGTGATGGCCACGGGGACCCCCGCCACGGTGTCGTTCACGATCTCGTGCCAGGTGAGGATCTGCACCGGGTAGGCCCGAGCCTCACCATCCAACTCGAAGGCCAGCACCGGCTCGTCCTGGTCGATCCACTCGACGTCGCCGGCCCGCTCGAAGCGCGGTTTGTCGACGGGGGGGATGCCGTCGGGCGGGGGGCCGCCCGAGATGACCTCGCCCGGATCGACCAGCGGCCGTGGCAACCGCTGGTCCAACATGTCCTTCAGCGCCGAGGGCCCTTCCTCGCGTGGCGAAGCTGCCACCTGGGCGACCTCGACCGACCGAGCCGAGGCCCGGACGCCACCGTCGCCAGCCCGGCCGTCAGCGCTGGCACAGGCGGCGGCAGCCATGGCCAGAACAGCGGCGATAGCAGCGAGTCGGGCCATGCAACCGTCCCTCAGGAATCCGCCTGGTGGTCCTGGGCGGGGCGGGCCCGTCGCTCACCGACCTCCATGAAGAACTGGCCAGCCGCCTGCCAGATCGCCGTTGACCAGGTCGGGTAGGCATGCGCGGTCTGGGCCAGGCGAGCGGTGAACATCCTGGTGCGCACAGCCAGCGCGGCCTCGCCGATGACCTCACCGCCCCGAACGGCCACCACCGTGGCTCCGACCAGCCTCCCGCCCGCCGCGTTGCCCAGCACCCGGCGAGGCCCAGCCACCAGCTTCACGAACCCGTCCGTGGCGCCCGCCACCACGGCCCGGTCGACCTGGTCCATAGG
>JADDQT010000190.1:0-3281 GCA_016781225.1 Actinomycetota bacterium | reverse complement strand
CGGTCAAGCCGACCCGGGCCACCTCGGGTTCGGTGAAGGTCACCCACGGGATCCGCTCGGGGCGGAACCGCCGCGCCGGCAGCCGGCTTAGGGCGTTACCGGCGGCGATGCGGCCCATCTCGTCGGCGGCATGGGTGAACTGGAGCTTGCCGGCCACGTCGCCCACCGCCCAGATGCCCTTGGCCGTGGTGGTGGCCAGGAAGTCGTCGGTCACGATGAACCCCCGCTCCGTCTCGACGCCGGCCGCGTCCAGCCCCAGATGGTCCGTGTCGGCGCGGCGTCCTACGGCCACGAGCACTCGATCGGCCTCGACCGCCGCTCCGGTGTCCAGGTGGAGCCGGGCGGTGCCTTTGCGGTCGAGGGGCTCAGCCCGTGTCACCTTGGATCCTGTTAGCACGTCGACGCCTTCCCGGCCCAACACGGTGGTGATCACCCGCGATGCCTCGGGTTCCTCCCGGGGCAAGAGGCGATCGAGGCCCTCGACGAGGATGACGCGCACGCCCAGGCGCTGGAACGCCTGGGCCAGCTCGCAGCCGATGGCCCCGCCGCCGAGGACGGCCATGGAGCCCATCCAGCTCGAATACGTTCTTGTTGGTCAGGTAGTCGAGGTCCTGTAGCCCGGGGATGGGCGGGACCGCGGGGCGTGCACCGGTTGCGACGATGACGTTTCGGGGGCGGAGGCTAGAGCCATCGACGTCCACCTGGCGGCCCGAGCCCAAGCTGGCCCAGGCGTGGGTGGCGCTGATGGCCTCGGCGAATCCGGCCCCTCGGGCGGCTGCTTCGATGAGAGCCTTGGAGGGCACGCAACCACTGAAGGTGCAATCGCCACCAAGCGGTCCATGCTGACCCAGGAGGGTACGGGCGCCGCGTCGTACGCCGGCCCGGGCAGCGGCCAGGCCCCCTGCACCACCGCCGATGACCACCAGGTCCGGTTCGCGTTCGAGGGCACTTCTTGGTCTGCCCATGCATCGGGAACCCGGTCATGGCCCCGGAGCATTCCGCCGCCAGGCCTGGCCCCGTGCCTCGCATCGTCATGGGACGTTGCATTCCCCGGCCCTCGGCGCCTGCTAGCCATGGCCCGAGGAGGGCCTCGCCCGCCACGCTCGGGAACCAGGCGTTACCCAGCAGCCGACACAGCGCGGGCGCCTGGAACGATCAAGGCCCAAACCGGGTTTGCAGACGGTAGAGGGGCCGTGGTGAATACGCGGACAAGGAGGATCTCGATGCACGGGCTTCGGGTGAGCCGGTTCCAAGCGAGAACAGAGGGACAATGAGGCGCACCCCCGCTTCCAAAGTCTCGGTCCTCGGGGCCCTCGCACGAGGGGCGGTCGCAGGTGCCGTCGGAACGGCGGCCATGGACGCTGTCTGGTTCGCCCGGTACAAGCGCCAAGGAGGCGAGCAGGGACTGTGGGCCTGGGAGACATCCGAAGGCCTCGACAGCTGGGAAGATGCCTCGGCGCCCGGCCAGGTGGGAAGGCGCCTCGTGCGAAGCGTGTGCCGAAGGGACCCGGCCGAGCGCTGGGCCAGGCTCACCACAAACATGATGCACTGGGCCTACGGCCTGGCGTGGGGCGCCCAGTACGGGATCGTTCTTCGGTCTGCCAAGCGACCGGCCCCGACATGGGGGCTGGTCCTCGGTCCGGTGGTCTGGACGAGCGATTACCTCGTGCTACCCCTGGCCAAGGTGTACAAGCCCATGTGGGACTACGACGCCAAGACCCTGTGGAAGGACCTCAGCGCCCACCTGGTGTACGGCGCGGTCACCGGCGGCGCCTTTGCCGCCATGCTCGGAAGAAGATGAGTACCCCAGCGTCGTCTCGATCCTCTCGGTGCTGTCGGAGGTCGGTGAGCCATGGCGAGCACGCCACGGCTCCTGCGCTTGGCATGCAGCGACACCATGCGGCGGTCGCCGAAGGCGTCGCGGGCCGCGCTCCATCGCCGCCCCATCGCTCCGCACCGCCGGATGAAAGGCTGGCTGTCGCCTGAGAGGGGCTCTATCCGCGACGGGAAGCGGCAAGGTTCGCAGGATCACCCTGTGGGTGATTGCCCTCCTCGGGGCGCTCGCCGTCGTCTCCGTCCTGGCGTGGGCGATCGACAGTCACCGCCGCGACGGCGTCCATCGCAACGTCACCCTTGCCGGGCAAGAGATCGGCGGGTTGTCCCGTGATCAGCTGACAGCGGTCGTGGGCGAATTGGCTTCGCGCTATGTCACAGCGCAGGTGCGGGTGGAGGCGCCAGGGGGTGGCTTCGACACCGACAGTCACAGCCTGGGCCTTGCCGTGCAGGAGCAGGCCACCGTGGAAGCAGCGCTGGAGGTGGGCCGTAGCGGCTCGGTGGTTGGTCGCCTGCGGAGCTGGGTGGCCTCACTGGTCCGCCCCCGGCGGGCACCGGTGCGGATAGGAGTCGACCACGGCTTTGTGTATCGGGTGGTGGCCACCCGGGACCCGGGACCCCGCGTCCCGGCCCGTGAACCCACCCTCGAGGTGGTGCGAGGGAAGCTCGTGGCGGTAGAGGGGAAGCCAGGCCGGGGCATCGACGCCAGAGAATTGATCAAGGAGCTGCCTCGGGCCGCCACCCGGGGCCTGCCCCTCATCGTCTCGGTAGAGCGGGCCAGGGTGGCTCCCCGCTTCTCGCTGGGCGACGCCGATCGAGTGGCAACCGAGGCCGAGGCCCTTAGCGCCCAGGGCCTGGCGGTAAGGGCTGGCAGCCAAGAGGCGCGCGTGCCTGCCGCCCAGCTCCGCTCATGGCTCGTGACCGAGGCCACCGATGCCGCCCTCGAGCTTGCCGTCGACGCCAAGGTCGCCGTGCCGGCACTGGCCAAGCTCCTGCCCAAGCCCGTCACGCCGTCGAAGGACGCCGGCTTCGTCGTGGAGGATGGTGGAGTCCGCATCGTGCCCAGCCAGCCCGGGACCGGGTGCTGCTCGGAGGCAGCCGGAGAAGCGGTGGAGCAGGCGCTACGTGCCCGAAGCCAGGAACCGGTCAGCCTGCCGCTCAAGAGCATCGAGGCAAAGCGGACCACCGAGGAGGCAGCCGGGCTCGCCATTACCGAACCGGTGGCCACCTTCACCACTGCCCACAAGCCCAACCAGCCCCGCGTCGCCAACATCCACCGCGTGGCTGACCTGGTGCGAGGCCAGGTCATCGAGCCGGGCAAGGCCTTCTCCGTGAACGAGTTCGTGGGAGAACGAACCACCGACAAGGGCTTCGTGGTCGACGCCGTCATCGAGGACGGCAAGTTCGAGGAATCAGTGGGGGGCGGCGTCTCCCAGTTCGCCACCACC
>JADDQT010000189.1 GCA_016781225.1 Actinomycetota bacterium | reverse complement strand
AGCCCTGTTCCAGTGCGCCGCCCCGCTGGTCTGGGAGCCGCTGCGCCTGCTTCAGGTGCTGGCTCTGAGCGGCGAGGAGCGCCGTGAGGTCGGGGCGGAGTTGGCTCGGTCAGTGCTGGCGCTCGACGCCGCCGCCGACGACGTGGAGGCCGCCCTGGTGGCCCGACTGCCCTAAGCGCCGGCGCCGGAGGGTGCAGGCGCGCCGACGTCGTAGACGTCCTCGGCCGGCAGGGCCATGAGCCTGGACGCCATGTCGTGCTTGAGCCACGTGAAGCGCTCTTCCTGGGCCGGCGTGTGCGAGTCCAGTCGTGCCAGCTGGACCAACTCGTCGCTGGCGAACCCGGGGCGCAAGGTGAGGTCGACCGTTGCGCCGCGGTAGCCGAGGCGGAAGAAGTACCTCCCCTGGGGAGCGACGGGAGCGTTGGCCCCAAGCTCGGGCACAACCCGGTAGCGCTCGCCGGTCACCGCTCGGGTCACCATCTCGAAGGCGTCGCGGGCGCCGGGCCCGGGGAAGGCCGTCTCGACGTGTATGTCGTAGCGCTCGGGCAGCTCTCCCGCACTCAGGATGGGCAGGGCCCGCTCCAGGACCTTGAAGCCGTGGGCCACGCCACCGATGGAGCTCCTGCCGTGGTACTTGAGCAGGTCGTCGAAGGAGAGTGAGATCGCCTCGCCGTGGTCGAGCACCTCGAGCGTGCCGAGTCCCCGGCTCACCGGGATTCCGCCCACTCGCTCAAAACAGGGTGTAGATGAATGGCCCTGCGGCGGTGGCGCTCAGGACCACGAGCACCGCCACCAGCAGCAGGCTGAGGACGACGGGGGTTAGCCACCACTTCTTGTTCTGGCGGGCGAACTGCCAGAACTCGCCGAGGAACGAGCTCTTCTGTTGCCGCTCCGATGCCTCGATGAAGGAAGCGGCCTCGGCGTCTCGGTTGGTTGCTGTCTCGTCAGTCATCGTTTCCCTCAGAACTGGTTGAAGTAGCGGTCGGTCGGGGTCTGGGCAGGACGCTCCACCCAGTAGGAGTCGGCGGCGGGCTCGATGCGTCGGGCCAGGGGATCCTTGCCGAGGAGCCGGAGGAGCAGTCCGATGGGGGTCACGACCAGGACGAAGATGGCCGTGAGCAGGATGTGGGTGACCACCCAGCCGATGGGATAGGTGAGATAGGTGAGGCCTACGAAGACCCAGCGGCGCATGGGCCGAAGCACCAGGTATACGACGGCGATCAGCCCTCCCACGATCCACGCCCAGTTGCGGACGGCGCTCGAGTCGAGCAAGTGGCCCAAGCCCACGCCGGCGAAGAGGACGGCCAGGGGCAGCAGCAGCCCGAAGGTGCGCAGCTCTCGCTCGCTGGGTCGGGTGTTGACGTTCACCGGCTGTCAGTCGAGCACGAACTGGGAAAGGTAGGCGTCGGAGTCGTGCTCGGGCGCCGACTGCTGCCTGCTCTTCAACACGACGAAGCTCTCGAGCACGAGCACGTCGATATTGGTGGCCATGAAGCAGCGGTAGGCGTCCTCAGGGGTGCACACGATGGGCTCGCCACGGACGTTGAACGACGTGTTGATGAGGAGTGGGCAGCCCGTCCTGCGCCGGAACGACTCCAGCAGCCGGTGGTAACGCTTGTGGCGATCAGGGTCGACGGTCTGCAAGCGGGCCGAGTGGTCGACATGGGTGACGGCAGGGATCTCCGAGCGCACCTCGTTCACGGCCGTCAGCCCCCGGCCTCGACCGTCGCCGTTGGCGCTCGTGCGGCGGGCCGCGGTGACCGGGGCCACGAGCATCATGTAGGGACTGTCCTCGCTCCCTACGCGGTCGAACCAGTCGTCGACGTGCTCGGCCATCACCGAGGGAGCGAAGGGACGGAACGACTCCCGGAACTTGGTCTTCAGGTTCATGGCCGCCTGCATGCGAGGGTCACGTGGATCGCCCAGGATGCTGCGGCTTCCCAGGGCCCGCGGCCCGAACTCCATCCGGCCCTGGAACCAGCCCACCACGCTGCCCGCCGCCAGCAGGTCGGCCACGGCGTCGCATAGCCGGGCTTCGTCCTCGATCACGTCGTACACCGCCCCGTGGCGGTCGAGCTCGGCCTTGATGTCAGCAGCCTCGTAGCTCGGACCGAGCAATGAAGCCGACTGTGTGTCACCGGGACCGGCGAGGCGGGGCTTGCCCAGGAGCTGATGCCAGATGAAGAGGGCCACACCCAGGGAGCCGCCGGCGTCTCCGGCGGCAGGCTGTATCCAGACGTCCTCGAATGGACCTTCAGCCAGGATGCGCCTGTTGGCCACGCAATTGAGGGCGACCCCGCCGGCCAGGCACAGCTTCGACAGGCCGGTGATCCGGTGGAGGTGCCGGGTGCAGCGGAGCATGACCTCCTCGGTGACCTGCTGGATCGACGCCGCCAAGTCCATCTCGCGCTGCGAGATCGGAGTCTCCGGCTTGCGAGGGGGTCCACCGAAGAGCTTGTCAAACCTCCTCGAGGTCATGGTCCGGCCCTGGGCGTAGTTGAAGTAGCGCATGTCCAGCCGGAAGGAGCCATCAGGCTTCAGATCGAGGAGGTGGTCGAGGATGAGATCGGCGTACACCGGCTTGCCGTAGGGCGCGAGTCCCATCAACTTGTATTCGCCGGAGTTCACCCGGAATCCGGTGAAGTAGGTGAAGGCCGAGTACAGGAGTCCGAGGGAATGCGGGAATCGGAGCTCGGTGTGCAGCTCGATTCGGTTCCCCCTACCGCTTCCCAGTGTGGTCGTCGCCCACTCGCCCACGCCGTCCAGCGTCAGGATGGCCGCCTCTTCGAACGGCGACGGGAAGAAAGCGCTGGCGGCGTGGGACTCGTGGTGCTCGGTGAACACGAAGCGCTTGCGGTAATCGCCACCCAGGCCCCGCCTCAGCTCGGCTGAGGTGTGCAGCTTCTGCTTCAGCCAGATGGGCATTGAGGTGAGGAAGGACCGCAGTCCCGAGGGGGCGTAGGCGACGTAGGTCTCGAGCAGGCGGTCGAACTTGAGGAAGGGCTTGTCGTAGAACCCCACGTGGTCGACGTCCGACGGGCGGAGTCCCGCCTCGGCCAGGCAGTAGTCGACGGCGTGCTGAGGGAAGCGATGGTCGTGCTTCTTTCGGGTGAAGCGCTCCTCCTGGGCCGCGGCCACGATCTCCCCGTCCACCACCAGTGCCGCCGCCGAGTCGTGGTAGTAGGCGGATATGCCGAGGATGGCGGTCATCGCTTTATCAGCCCTGCCACACGGGGGGCGAGGGAGCCCGCCAGGCGCCGGTGCCCCAGCTCGTTCATGTGCCCATCATTTCTCACCTGGGCGTCGAGGTCGCGGGCATGGGATTCATCGGTCAGGACGATGGTCACCCCGAGCCGCTCGAACGCCTTGCGGTCGAGCTGGCCCAGGTCGGCGCCGTCGATGACGAGCACGAAGCGGGCGCCGTCCTCGGCGGCTGCTTGGGCCAACTTGGCGATGAGCGCCGAGGTGAGGCGACGGGTGTAATCCATGTCGGGAGCGGGCTCATTGGTCGCTGGTGGCGCCACCTCCCTGGCGCCCGACCCTTCGATCGGCGGGGCGGGCGCGCTCGATGGACCGGTCTGCGGTGGAGGCTCGGGCTGAGCCTCAGGAGGCCGCTGGCCAACCGGCGCCGCTTGGTCCGACGGAGTGCCGAGGTTGTAGATGGCCTTGACCAACCGAGGATTGCTCTCGATGCGGCTGGTCACGAAGGTGAGGAAGGCGGAGTGGTCGGCGAGACGAGTTTGGGCCCAGCAGAAGGCCCGGGATCGAGACGAGTCGATCCGCTTTATGGCGTAGGTCGCGTCGAGGCGGTAGGCAGAGCAGGCCGGGTAGGCGGGGACCGGGTAGCCGACGGCCCTCAGCGAGCCGTCGGATTCGAGGGCGAACGCCGGCTTGCCAAAGGGACGCCGCATGCGGTGCAGCGTGGTGTCGTCCTCGGGGTCATTGGGGCTGGCGTGGAACACGACCACGTCGGGTCGGAGCCGGCGGATGCGCTCGCGGTAGAGCAGGTACGCCTGGTCGGTCCCATAGCCGCGGACGCCCGCGTTGATCACCTGGACCGGCACTCCCATGTCGTCGGTGAGCTGTCGTTCGACCAAGGCGGGATAGGTGCTCTGCTCCGGCACCTCAAATCCGGCCACCTGCGAGTCGCCGAGGACCACTGCACGAAAGCCGCCGGGCGGGCGGTCGGCGGTCTCGGCGCCCCGGAAGCCAAGGGAGTTGATGCGGACGGGCGTGCGGTACTCGACGGGGAAGGGGCGGGGGCCAACGTAGAGGCCGCTGACGTCGGGCTGTAGCGACCAGCCCAGCAGGTTGTCATGGCGCCAGAACACCTCGGGCTTGGAGTAGACGCCGTAGACCGGGCGGTATCCGAGCAGCCGGAAACCGACCTCGAGGATGGCCAGGCAGAGGAAAGTGGAGAGCCCGAGGAGGAGCAGCCTCTTGGGCCACTGCCGCCGGCGCCGGGCTGGAGCGGGCTTGTCCACCGAGTTGCCACCCGCCTCCCCCCGTTTGGCGCCAAGCACTCGGCAAAGCGTAGTTGCGACGATGCGGGGATCTCCGCGGCCGAGACAGCCGGTCCTCCCGGCCCTATTGCAGAACGATGCTCCTAT
>JADDQT010000432.1 GCA_016781225.1 Actinomycetota bacterium | reverse complement strand
TCGGACGAAACGTTCCGGGGAGATCCCTGACACTCAAGCAGCAGAGCCACACCCTTTCCTCAAGCTGGCAAGCGAGAGGAGACGGATGTGGCTCTACGGGTGGTCACTATGACTGAACTGCGCCGAGAGATTCTCGAGGAGCCCGCCATGACCGGGGACTCGGTCACGGAGGTCTGTGCCCGGCGGGGCATCTCGCGAGACACCTTCTATCGCTATCGCCGGCGCTTCGCCGCTGCTGGCGAAGCTGGTCTCGAGCCTCGAACGAGCGCTCCGATCAGATCGCCGAATCGGATGGATCCCGATCTCGAGGAGCTGATCTGCAGGATGCGCAAGGAGCATCCTCGTTGGGGAGCGCGACGCATCTCAGCCGAGCTCCTCAGAGCGGGCATCGCCCCACCTGCGGTGTCGACGATCCATCAAGCCCTCCGACGCAACTACCTGGTCGCTGACCAACCCAAGAAGAAACCACGCAAGCTGATGAAGCGTTTCGAGAGAGACGAGCCCAACGATCTATGGCAGATAGATGCGACCGAGGTCCGGCTGCGAGACGCCAAGCGTGCCTATGTCGTCGACATGATCGATGACCATGCCCGCTTCCTGCTAGCTGCGGTGGCTTGTCGGGTGCCAACAGCGGCGACGACGTGCGGCTGCTTCGAACAGGCCGCCAAGCGCTATGGCATCCCGAGACAGGTCTTGTCGGACAACCACAACACGTTCACAGGCAGATTCTTCGGGTTCGAGGTCGCCTTCGAACGCCTGCTCGCAAGCGTCGACGTCCAGTTGATCAATGGTGCACCCGCGCATCCCCAGACACAGGGCAAGGTGGAACGCTTCCACCAGACGCTAAAGGACTGGATCGAAGACCAGGGTGGGGCCAAGGACATCGGCCATCTCCAGCGACTGGTGGACGAATTCCGTCGCCATTACAACGTCGAACGGCCCAACCAGGCGATCGGTGACCTCACCCCTGCAGAGCGCTATCGACCCAGCACACGGGTCTATCGGCTCCCTTCACAGATCAACCCAGTCTATCCAGCGGACGCGATCGTCCGTCGGGTTAGTCGGACTGGGACACTTTGCTACGACATCAACTACATCTCGCTTGAGCGCCGCTGGGCGGGCTGCAGCGTGCAGATCGTTGCGCGAGACGGTCGGCTCCAGGTCTTCTTCGGCGACCGACTGCTGCGAGACGTGCCCCACTTCCGAGAGGGCGGTCGACATCCCCTTACTCGGCCTTCTCGACCTCAGCGCCTTTCGAAAGGAGCATGATGGTGTCAGACATCTGTC
>JADDQT010000431.1 GCA_016781225.1 Actinomycetota bacterium | reverse complement strand
GTGTAACGGTGACAGCGATATTCGCCGTAAACCATGCCGTAGCTGCCGCAGTTGGTCCAACAATGGTGCCCGCCGTAAGAGTCAAGCCCGCCCGAATGGGCGTTTGCCACAGAGGTAGCCACCGAAAAACTGGCTGCAACTGAAACCGTAGCTAGCAGAATCGCGAAGCGCTTCTTCATCTGTCCCCCTGTGCCCGTTCCGTCCGATTCGACCAGTATCGGCCAAGGGACCGGCCACCGACATACGTAATTCGCTTGAGTTGGTTTGTGGGGCCTCGGCACGCCAGAAGTCGCGGCAGCGGCGGATCAGAGACTTCTAGGTACAGCGAGCGGCTTGGTCATAGGTTCGCTCCCTTCGCGCGGTTGCAGTCTGCACACAGCAACTGCAGGTTCTTCTCGGTGCTACTGCCGCCCATCGTCACAGGAATGATGTGGTCGTACTCCAGCACCTCTGCTCGACCACATTCAACACACCGTCCTCCGTCTCTCGCCCAAACCGCACGCCGCACCTCAAGCGGGATCCCCTCCCGCTTGCGGATGGATGTCTCTTCCTCTGCAGTAAGTAGTGCTCGCGCATGTTCGAGCTTTCGCTGCTTCTGACGTTCCCGCTGTCGAATCAACGCCTTCACGTCGGCTGACTCGTACCCCTCGTTCTCCCAGTAGAAGGTGCCTTCGAAGAACCACCAAGTACGTCCGTGCAGCGATGCGATCGGGACCGGTCGCTCGCCTTGCAACGATTGAATGGCTTTGTACCTAGCCTCGTAAAGCTCAGTTGGTGGGCATCCCGTGCCGATGAACCAGAACCGCTGCCTAAAGAGGAAGCCGCGTCTATCTCGGAAGAAGCCTGCATTCTTGTCCTCGCGGAGCATGCTCCGGCTGCTCAACGTGGCTATAGGTCTCGCGTAAGAAGGGGTTCCTGGTCGCGTGCGACGTTCCCAGGTCTTACGGACCCACCCGACTACGAACCACAGCACGACCCAGTAGAAGGCAAAGACGATGACGGACCCGATGGTTACGACGGGCAACGGGTCGCGGTTCGTTAGTCCCGCCGAGACGGACCAGGCGGCGATTAGTGCAGCAACACCCGTGGTGATGACACCCCGTGCGGTTCTTACTCGGTCTAGCCACCAGTCGACCAGTTTCTGCATCGCGCTCCCCACGTCCTTTGTGGCAAATTTACGCTGCCTTAAAACGGCCAGGAAGCAGGGCGCCTTAAAACGGCCAGGAAGCAGGGCACAGAGGAGGCTGAACGCGAGTGGAGATGAGCTTCCTCATCCGCGAAGTACGCCTTGGCGTCTGTGACTGCA
>JADDQT010000430.1 GCA_016781225.1 Actinomycetota bacterium | reverse complement strand
TGCGACGGCGACCTGGCCGGGATGTTCGACGGGGCCAGCACCGTGGAGGTGGACTGGGACGGGCCGCTGGTGGTGCTCGACCTGTCCGCGCTGCCCGACGACGAGGGACTGGCCATCCTCATGGCGTGCGCCACGGCGTGGATCCAAGCAGCGGTGGTGCGTCCCGGCGCCCATCACCGCTACGTCATCCTGGACGAGGCGTGGCGTCTCCTGAGCCACCTGGGCACGGCCCGATGGCTGCGTGCCAGCCTCAAGCTGGCCCGCCAGTACGGGGTGGCCAACGCCATCGTGATGCATCGCCTGTCGGACCTGGCCTCCGCCGGCGACCAGAACTCCGAGCAGGTACAGCTGGCCAAGGGCCTGTTGTCCGACACCGAGACCCGGGTGATCTACGCCCAGGCAGAGGGCGACATCGGTTCAGCCGCCGACCTGCTGGGCCTCAGCCTCTCCGACCGCGAGCGACTACCCGATCTCCGGCAGGGAAGGGCCATCTGGAAGGTGGGTCGGACGAGCCACCTGGTCGACCATCACCTCTGCCCAGCCGAAGAGCCCATCATCGACACAGACGCCCGCATGGCCGCGAAGGAGGCGGCGGCGTGATGACGCGGTCGGGTCTGACAAGGTCTCCGAGTACCGCAAGGGTCGCAACTTCATCCGGGTCGGCGACGTGGTCAGGGTGAGACCGGAGCCCGGGAGGCGCAATGGCTTCATGGCGAAGGTGCGGGCCATCTTCGTGGACGAGCCGACGAGCGAGGTGGCCCACGTCGAGGTCTTCGGTGGTCGAGCTGGCCGGGCCATGGTCCGCAGTTTCTGCCCGGAACGCATCGAACGAATGGCGCAGACGCGGAACGGTGAGCGCCGGGAGCGTGTCCGGTGAAGCGAAGAGTCCCGCGGAGTCGAGGCGATGGAAGCGCCTGATGGCGTCGCCCTCGGACGGTGGCTGAGCATTCGAGACATCGCCGACGATCTCGGCATCTCGATGCACACGGTCTACAAGTGGTCGGCAAGGGGCGAACCCGACTTCCCGAGGACGATCCGCCTCCGCAACGGCGATCTGCGTATCCGTCGCGACTGGTATGAGACCTGGCTCGAGAATCTAGAGGCGTCGGAACGCACCATGTCCTAAGTGCCGCATCCCAACCCTGTGTCTTGCCACCATGTGGCCCATGCCGGGTCGGGGATGGATTCCTGCCTATCGGGTCCCGTCCTTATTGGGCGCGCGGGAAGTGTCCGAAGTCGGGCG
>JADDQT010000003.1:17190-29582 GCA_016781225.1 Actinomycetota bacterium | reverse complement strand
ACGCCCTTCCGGGCCAGCGCCGCCTTGACGAGCTCTGGCTCGTCCCGCACCAGCCGGATGTCGATCATCGCGGCGAGACGGTAGTTCAGTCGGTCCCCCGGGCGATCAGCCCCCCGGCCTCGAAGACCGATTCACCGGCGTCGATCTCTCAGGGCGAAGGGGTCGCCGGCCCGGTGCTGGCCGGCCCGGTGCTGGCCGGCTCGGTGCTGGCCGGCTCCGTGCTGGACAGCTCCCGCTCCACGTCGTCCCACGTGAGCACGTCGGGGGAGCGGTCGCGTTGCTCGTGCGAGTACCAACCGAAGAACATGGCCCCGATCACCAGCCACAGCAGGAAGCCGGCGTAGATCTTCATCAGCGCTCCCGCGAGCTGCTGGTCGTCGAGGGCCGAGAACGACCACGCCCGAGGTGCCTCGGCGTAGAAGCGGTACATCACCGTGCTGCCGAAGGTGAGGAACGACGCGGGGACAGTGGGCACCACCGACTGGAGGAACAGGTACACCATCCGCGTCGGGTACCCCATAGTGGGCAGCTCGGGGACGCGGTTCACCACCGGGAACCACATGAGCAGCGCGGCGGTGAAGATGACCGAGTGAACCACCAGGTGCAGAGGGTGGTAGTTGAGCGACGCCTGCATCACCACGGGCCAGTGGGTGAGCACGGTCACCAGGTTGAACACCACGGCGGCCGGCAGCGGTCGGGCGAGCTTGGTCATCAGGAGGCGGACGGCCCGGGGCTGGACCAGCCAGCGCACAAGCCACACAGGCAGGCCGAGCAGCAGCAGAGGAGCGGCCACGAGGGTGAAGCCGATGTGCTGGAACATGTGCACGCTGAACAGGTAGTTCTCGCCGATGTCATGGATCGGGTAGTCGGCGTGCACCCAGAGGGCGGCGACGCCGAGGGCGAAGCACACCACCTGACGGCGGGTGGCCACTGCCTCGCCCGGGAGGACCCGTGACGGTCCCAGGCGGGTGAGCGCCAGCCAGTACCCGCCGGCCAGGACCGCCACCAACGCCCAGACGTGGGGATGGGCGTGCCACGTCCACGGCGATGCGCCTACGTGCGCCAGGAGGCTCACGGCAGGAAGACCCCGAGAGTGAGCAGGTAGGCGACGTAGACGGAGGCGGCCAGCACGAAGCCGGTGACGAACAGCCGGCGCAGCAGCTTGTTGTCGAACTTCAGGTGCATGAAGTACGCCGCCACCATGGCGAACTTGATGGCGGCCAGGATCAGCAGAGCGGCATTGGTGGCCGCCTCGGGGAACTTCGTGTACGAAAGGGCGACCTCGACGGCCGTGAGCACCGCCAGGACGAGGGCCACCCTTACGTACTTGGCCTCGGTGGGGTGAGCGCCGTGCTCGACCTCGGCCTCCTCGTCCTGGGAGGGATGGTCGACGCCTTCGAGCGTGGGCTGGGTCATGGCTGCTGGGTCATGGGTGGTGGCTCATGTCGGGATCAGGTAGACGACGGTGAAGATCACGATCCACACAACGTCCACGAAGTGCCAGTAGAGGCCGGCGATCTCCACGACCTCGGAACGGTCCTGGGTGAGGCTTCCCCGTAGCGAGAGGTTCCACAGCGAGAGCAGCATGACGATGCCGAGCGTGACGTGCACTCCGTGGAAGCCCGTGAGGACGAAGAAGCTGCTGCCGAAGAGGTTGGTCTTGATGGTGAGGCCCTCGCGGATGAACGAGGTGAACTCGTAGACCTGCCCGGCGATGAAGCTGGCTCCGAGGAGGGCGGTGGCCAGCAGCCAGACCCGCAGCCGGCGGTAGTCGCCCCGCTGGATGGCGGCGAGGGCCAACACCATGGTGAGGGAGCTCATCAACAGGACGAACGAGCTCACCGAGGTGTAGGGGATGTCGTAGATCTCCTCTGGAGTGGGGCCCTCGAGGCTCCGGCCCCGGTAGAGGAAGTACGTGGAGATCAGGGCCCCGAATAGCAGGCACTCGGAGCCGAGGAAGGCCCACATGGCCAGCTTCTCGTTGGACAGCCCCGTGTTGGTGGCGTGGTGGTGCTCCGGGGCCGGCGTCACCGGTTCCTCGTGGGCCAGCGACTTCTCCTTGGTGGCCACCGTCAGGCTCCCGGCCCTTCGGGGCCAGGGTCCCCGCGCCCGGAGTCCGTCGGAGCCCCCGACGCCCCTTCAACGGGCTCGGACTCTTCCTGGCCTCCTGCTTCGAGGGCGGCCGGACCGGCGGCAGCCACCAGGGCGGGTTCGCCACCCGAGGCGAGCTCCACCACGCCGTGGCCATCCTCCTCCGGCTCGGCCGAGGGCTCCATCGCCCAGGCGAACAGCCCGGCCAGAAGGATGAGGGCGCCGAGCACCACCACCACGTAGCTCTGCCCGGAGCTGCGGCCGTAGACCATCCCGTAGCCCATCACCGGCAGCCCGAAGGCGGCCACCAGCGGGTAGTAGGAGGGCGAGGGCATGTGGATGCCGTGCC
This sequence comes from Actinomycetota bacterium, assembly GCA_016781225.1. Lineage (GTDB taxonomy): Bacteria > Actinomycetota > Acidimicrobiia > Acidimicrobiales > YB1-3. Next base: position 27,142 of record JADDQT010000003.1, on the reverse strand, counting down.
CGTGCTCGTCGTGGTCCTCGCCATGTCCGTTGCCGGGCTCGCTGTCGTCGTCGGCGGCCTCGACGGCCTCGACTCGAACGGGGCGGCCCTCGTCGTCCTCGGTGTACTTGCGGTGCCAGAGCTCGTCCAGGGCATGGACGGTCGGGATCTCGGCGAAGTTGTAGTGCGGTGGCGGGGAGGAGATCGACCACTCGAGCGTGCGAGCGTCCCACGGGTCGGCCGGGGCCTTCACCCGCTTGCGCTTGTGCGAGCGCCAGATGTTGTACAAGAACACGCATACCGAGAAGGCGATGATGAACGCCCCCACGGTGGACGCCATGTTCCAGAAGTCCAGGCCCAGGCTCTTGTCGTAGGTGTAGATGCGCCTGGGCATGCCCTGGAGGCCGAGTAGGTGCATGGGTCCGAAGGCGAGGTTGAACCCCAGGAACCAGGTCCAGAAGTTGAGCTTGCCCAGTCGCTCGTCGAGCATGGTCCCGAAGATCTTGGGCCACCAGTAGTAGATGCCGGCCATGATTCCGAACAGGGCCCCGCCGAACAGCACGTAGTGGAAGTGTGCCACCACGTAGTAGGTGTCGGTCTGCTGGCGGTCATGGGGTGCCACGGCGTGGGTGACGCCGGAGAGACCACCGATGGTGAACATGGCGATGAAGCCCATGGCGAAGAGCATGGGCGTGGTGAGCTTCAGCGAGCCCTTCCACGTGGTGGCTATCCAGTTGAAGATCTTCACGCCGGTGGGGACGGCGATGAACATGGTGGACAGCGAGAAGGCGCTAACCGCCACCGGTCCGAGGCCCACGGCGAACATGTGATGCACCCAGACACCCCAGCCCATGAACCCGATGGCGATGCCGGAGAAGACCATCACCGGGTAACCGAACAGGGGCTTTCGTGAGAACACGGGCAGGACCTCGGAGACCATGCCCATGGCGGGGAGGATCAGGATGTACACCTCGGGGTGCCCGAAGATCCAGAACAGGTGCTGCCACAGGACCGGGTCACCCCCAGCGGCGGGGTTGAAGAAGTTGGCGCCGAAGTTCCGGTCGAAGGACAACAGGAACAGGGCGATGGTGATCACGGGCATGGCGAACAGGATCAGGAACGAGGAGATCAGCGTCATCCACGAGAAGATGGGCATGCGCATGAGCGTCATCCCCGGGGCTCGCATGTTGAGCATGGTCACGATGAAGTTGACTGCGCTCACCGTGGAGGCGATGCCCAGGATCTGGAGGCCGAAGATCCAGAAGTCGATGCCGTGCCCGGGCGAGAAGGTGATGCTGGTGTTCGGGGCGTAGCCGAACCACCCTCCGTCGGGCGCGCCCCCGAGCAGGAAGCTCGAGTAGAGGAACAGGCCGCCGAACAGGAAGGCCCAGTAGCTGAAGGAATTCAGACGGGGGAACGCCACGTCCCGGGCCCCGATCTGCAGCGGCATGACGTAGTTGAAGAACGCAGCCGAGAGTGGCATGACGACGAGGAAGACCATCGTCGTGCCGTGCATGGTGAACACCTCGTTGTAGGCCTCGGCTCCCAGCACGGTGCCGTCCGGCTTGGCCAGCTGCAGGCGCATGAGGAGGGCTTCGATCCCCCCCGCCAGGAAGAAGATGAAGGCGGTGACGCCGTAGAGGATCCCGACGCGCTTGTGGTCGACCGTGGTGATCCACGACCAGACGCCCTTGGGCTCGATGGGCCGGCGCATGAGGCCCGTGTCGTCGGTGGGTGCGGTGGCCAGAGCCTCTGGGCTCGGTGGTTCGAGGACGGTGGTCATCGTTGCGCTCCGGTCACTTGGGCAGGGTCATTCTGGGTCCTCACTGGGGCCGTCACTTCAATGTCTCGAGGTAGTCGATCAGCTGGGTGATCTCCTCCTCGCTCAACTGCAGGTTGGGCATGAGCGAGCCGGGCTTCTCGCCCGGCGGGTCTCGCAGCCACACACGCAGGTTCTGGGGGTTGAGGTCGAAGGTGGCGCCGGCGAAGACCTTCCGCTGCTGGAGATGGGTCAGGTCGGGTCCCAGCTCGCCCGCCGAGTAGCCGTTCACGGTGTGGCAGCTGGCGCAGCCCTTCTGGCGGAACAGCTTCGCCCCCTCCGCCGCCGCCCCTTCGTTGGGGCGCTCGGCGGCAGCGGCGTTGGTCCTCACCCACTCGTCGAAGTCCTGGGAAGTGTGAGCCACCACCCGCAGCCCCATGTTGGCGTGTGACACCCCGCAGAACTCGGCGCACTGGCCGAAGTAGGTACCGGGCTCGTCGGCCTCGATGGTCATGAAGTTGGTCCTGCCCGGGATCACGTCCAGCTTCCCGGCCAGCTTGGGGGGCCAGAAGCTGTGGATGACGTCGTCCGAAGTGAGCCTGAGGGCCACCTGCCTGCCGGCGGGGATGTGCAGCTCGTTGGCCGTGACCACCCCCCGGTCGGGGTACTCGAACTCCCACCACCACTGGTGGCCCACGACGTTGACGGAGACGACGTCGGCTCCCTCGGCCTTTCGGTTGATGTCGGCGATGGTGCCTACGGTGAGCACCGAGATCACCAGCAGGATGAGAGCCGGGGCGATGGTCCAACCGAGCTCCAACTTGGCGTTTCCGTGCACCTGGCGGGGCGCCTCGTCGTCCGAGCGGCGGCGGAAGCGGATGGCGGAGTACAGCACGAGGCTCTGCACCAGGACGAACACCAGGCCGGCAACCACGAACACCGGGTCGATGAGGTCGTCGAGCTTGCGGGCAATCGGGCCCTGTGGGTCGAGCGTGTCCTGGGGCCGGTCTTGATCCCCGCAGGAGATCAGCATCAGCCCGGCCGCCACAGTCACCGAGAGGGCCCTGAGCCGCCCGATGCGGGCCATCACGCTCCTCCCTCGCTCACGAAGGTGCCCTTCATGGCGGGATGGAAGTCACAGACGAAGGTATAGCTCCCCGGTTGCGGCGCCTTGAACTCGTAGCTCCGCTCGCCGTGGCCGGGGAACCCCTCGCCGTTGAATACGGGCTTGGAGTCGGGGCCGCTCCCGTCATAGACGGCCACGTTGTGGAAGATCTTCTCGTCCTCGTTCACGAACTCGAGGTGGACGTCCTTGCCCGCCTTGACCGTGATGGTGTCGGTGTTGAACTTGGTCTCCTTGGCCGAGACCGTGAGCGGGTGCTCCTCCTCGTGGTGCTGCTCGAACTTGCGCTCGCCGCCGACGGCCCCGGCGATGCCTGCTCCGACCATCGAGGTGCCCGCCAGAACGGACAGGGCCACGATCACCGACGAGCCGAGCCTGGGCCGGGAGGCAACCCAGTAGCAGGCGGCGAAGATGGCGACGGCGGCGACCATGGCCACCACCGTGGCCACGTTCTTCGAGACGGCGAGCAGGATGCGAGACATGCTCACGGCGATCACGGCGGCCAGCAGGAATCCACCCACCGGGAGGCCGACCGGAGCCAGCAGCCGGCTGCTCACTCGCTGGCGCACCGGGCGGGTCCAGCTGGGGTGCTCGCTCCACGCCTTGGCGAACCAGCCGGCGGTGACGACCAGCAGGAGCAGGAGACCGGCCAGCACCAGGGGCACGCCCGTGACCGCGCCCACGGCGAGGACGGTCAGCGACACCGCCACTCCCAGCGGCCAACCGCTCCCCTTGGGGACGGAGGCGCTCATGGCGGTACGGCCCCGAGCCGGGGAACCGGCCCCAACCGGTGGGGCCACGTCGGGAACGGCGTTGCCTGCCGTGCTGAGGCCACCCACCAGCGCGGCCAGAGCCAGGAAGGCCAGCAGGACCACACCGGTCCGGTCGCCGTCGGCGATGAAATAGGCGGCCGCCAGCGCCGCGCTTGCGGCGGTGAGAGCCAGCAGGGCTCTGGAGACGGCGTTCAGCATCCCCGCACCTACTTGAGGATGGCGACCGTGTACCACACGGCGATCGAGGCGGCGACGGTGAAGTGCCAGTAGCAGGCAGTGGCCCGGAGCTGGGACGGTTCGGCGGCCGAGAGCTGACGTCCCGACACTCGCAGCAGGGTGAGCGTGACGAAGCCCACGCCGATCCCCACCGCGATGCCTAAGAGCATGACGAGCGCCGTGACCACCAGGCCGTATGGATGGCTGGCGGCGTCGAAGGGAACCTGGTCGGCGGTGTAGCTGAGCAGGTTGAGGAAGGCCACGCCCAGGCCGATCGTCACACCCAGGGCCGCCGAGGACTGGCGCCGGTCACCCCGGCGAAGGGCGAAGCAGGCCCACTCCACGGTCACGGCCGACAGGGCCATGGTGATGATCAGGAGGTTCCCGAGGTAGAGGTCGAGCTTCACACCTTCGGGAGGCCACGGTTCGGTGACGTCTCGCAGGTGGAGGTAGGCGGCGACCAGGGCGCCGAAGAACATGGTGCCGCTGGCCGAGAGGAGGAGCACGCCCATCGGCATCAGGTTGCGGGGGCGCTCGTCGGCGGCCGGGGGCAGTGCCGCCACCGCAGGGGCTCCGGCGGGAGTGTTCCCGGCCGGACCGGCGGGGGTGGTGGCCGGGGAAGTGAGGGTGGGGCTAGCCACGGCTGCCACTCTGCACGGGCGTGCGCTGGTCCAGGAGCGGCTGGGCAGAGCGCACCTCGGGAACTGTCTCGAAGTTCTGTGGTGGGGGCGGCGACGAGGTGGCCCACTCGAGTGTGAGTCCCTCGTAGGGATCGCCGGCCGCCTCCTCGCCCGCTCGCAACACGGCGATGCGCACGAAGTCGAGGGCGAAGGTCACCAGGCCGAGCAGCACCAGCAGCCCGCCGAGGAAGGCGAGGGGGTTGAACGTGGTGGCTCCGGCCGTGAAGTCGTAGTCCTGCAGGCGGGCCGGCCCGCCGTCGTAGCCCAGGAGGTAGCTGCCCAGGCCGAGGAGGGCGAAGCCACCGAACAGGCCGAGGAAGGACGTCCCGGCCAGCTTGGCCGAGGGATGGCGGCCGGTCATCTTCGGGGCCCAGTGGTACAGGGCGGCGAAGAGCAACATGGTGGGAGCGCCGAAGCCCACGACGTGCAGGTGCCCCGTGGCCCACGGCCGGCCCTCCACCCCGACGGCGGCGGCCACGCCGGCGTTCAGGGCACCCAGGCCGGTGAGTAGCAGGAAACCGCTCACGAACAGCAGGCTGACGTGGAGCTCGGGGCGACCCTTCACCACGCTGCCCAGCAGCACCAGCGCCACCATCGCCACCGGCAGGGCCGCCAGGGCCGTGGGCACGGAGTAAGTGGGCAACACCAGTGCGTCGGCCACCCCCGGACCGGCGGCCCAGGTGGCGAAGGAGAGGACGGCGAAGGCCACCATGGCCTGTCGGGCCGCGCCCTCGCCCAGCAGGGGCCGGCGGGAGTGCGTGGCGACGATGTCGCATGCCGCTCCCAGGCCGGGGAGCAGGACCAGGAAGGCGTCGGGCCGCCCGAACAGCCACAGCGTGTGGCGCCACACCGCGTTGCCGGCGGGGTTGCCCACGAAGAGGTCGCCCCCGAAGTGCCGGTCGAGGTAGAGGAGGGCCAGCCCGGCGAGGAAGACGGGGGTGGCGAGGAGGAGCGCCAGGCAGGTGATCAGCACCGACCAGGAGAACATGGGCAGGCGCACCAACGTGAGGCCCTTGGTCCGCAGCTTCAGCACGGTGACGACCAGGTCCATGGCCGCCAGAAGAGTGGATACGGCCACCAGGGCCATACCCATGATGGCCAGGCCGGTGGCCTCGTTGGCGCCCTGGTCGGGTCCCGGCCTGGGCAGCCCCTCGGCCAAGTCGAAGAAGGGACGACCGAGGACGTAGGCCGCCAGCAGCATCGTTCCCCCGAGCAGGAACAGCCACAGGGCCAAGGCGTGGAGGCGGGGGAACGCCACGCGGGACGCCCCGATCTGGAGGGGCACCAACCACGAGGCCATCCCGATCCACGCCGGGACGAGGAAGAGCAGCGTGGCGACGGTGGAATGGAGCGAGAGCAGGCGGCCGTACTGGACGTCGAGGTCCACGCCCTCCCTGGCCAGCTCCGTCCGCAGCAATGCGCCGACAGCGGCACCGACGACCAGGAACAAGAGGGCCCCGACCAGGAACAGCACCCCGAGGCGCTTGTGGTCGGCGGTGGTGACCCACCAGCCCGCCCCGGTTGCCGGCCCGGCGGCCTCGTCGGAGGCCCCTCGCTGGCTCCCGGTGCCCGTCGATCCGATGGTGCTCGGCGCAGTGGCGGTCAACGGAGGCCGAGGAGCTGGTCTAGGGCCATGGCCGAGAAGAGGAGCGTGACGTAGGTGATCGAGTAGGAGAAGAGGCGCAGGGCCCGCTGTACCGAGCCGTCCCGCTGGAGGCGCCAGGCCAGGAACACGAAGACGGCCCCGAGGACCACCGCCGACCCGAGGTAGAGCAGGCCCATGCCGCCGACCCCGGCGAAGAGCAGCGAGCACGCCCACAGGGCGAGGGTGTAGCCCATGACCCGCCGGGCGGTGACGCTCAGCGAGGCCACCGCCGGCAACATGGGCACCTCGGCGGCGGCGTAGTCGTCCCGGTAGCGGATGGCCAGGGCCCAGAAGTGCGGGGGCGTCCAGAGGAAGATGACGGCGAACAGCACTATGGGGGCCAGGCCCAGCGAACCGGTGACGGCGGCCCAGCCCACCAGTACCGGTACCGCACCGGCCGCTCCACCGATGACGATGTTCTGGGTGGAGGTGCGCTTCAGCCACAGGGTGTACACGAACACGTAGAACAAGGTGGCCGAGAGCGCCAGGACGGCGCTCAGCGGGTTGACCAGGAACCAGAGCTCCACGAAGGCCACGGTCTCGAGGGCCACGGCGAACGCGAGGGCCTGGTGGGGCTCCAGCTCACCGGTCACCAGGGGGCGTCCCCGGGTGCGGCGCATGACGGCGTCGATGTCCCGGTCGACGTACATGTTCACGACGTTGGCACCGGCAGCGGCCAGGGTGCCGCCGAGAAGGGTGGCCGCCATCAGCCCGACCGGGGGAAGGCCGCGGGCGGCCACGACCATGGTGGGAAGGGTGGTGACGAGCAGGAGCTCGATGATCCGGGGCTTGGTGAGAGCGACGTATGCCGACACCCGAGAACGGGAATGAGACAACGTGGACGCGGCCATCGAGGTCGCACATTACGGCTGGCCGCGGGGTGACGACAAAGTGGGCTCTGCGCCGGGGGTTCCACCGGCCTGGGACCGTTACCATTTGGGGCCGTGCTGTCCCCTCGGACCTACCGGCGGATCACCCTCGTGGCCCTGCTCTCGCTGGCGTTCATCATCGTCACCGGGGGTGCTGTCCGCCTCACTGGGTCGGGGCTCGGATGCCCCGACTGGCCCAACTGCGACGACGGCCGGCTCGTGGCTCCGCTCCAGTACCACGCCCTCGTGGAGTTCGTTAACCGCACGGTCACGGGCCTGGTGTCGGTGGCGGTGATCGTGGCCGTGCTCGGTTCCCTCGTGCGCCGGCCCCGCCGGCGCGACCTGGTCTGGCTGTCCCTGGGCCTCGTCGGCGGCGTGGTGGGCCAGATCGTGCTCGGTGGCCTCACCGTGCTGTTCGAGCTGCGGCCGCCGTTCGTGATGGCCCACTTCCTCCTCTCGATGCTGATCCTGGCCAACGCCGTGGTGCTGCACTGGCGGGCCGGCGGTGCGCCGGCATCGTCGCTCCAGCTCCCCGCCGACCCGGCACCCTCACCCCAGCTCGGCCACGACCTTCGTCGCTTCGGGACCCTGATCGTGGCCACCGCCGCCCTCGTGGTCTTCCTCGGCACGGTGGTGACGGCAGCAGGGCCCCACGGCGGTGACGAGGAAGTCGTGCGCCTGGACGTTCCCCTGCACCGGGCGGCCCAGCTGCATGGCGTGGGGGCCATGCTCCTCTTGGCCATGGTGGTGACGATGGTGGTCCTGCTGTCCCGGACCTCGAGCCCCGAGCACGTCCGCCGCCGGGCCCAGCTGCTCCTGGCCGTCGTGCTGGCCCAAGCGGGAATCGGCTACCTCCAGTACTTCACGGGCGTGCCCGTGGTGCTGGTGGGGGCCCACATTGCAGGTGCCACCCTTCTCTGGGCCACGGTCGTGCGCTTCAAGCTCGGCCTGGGGGGCGCCGCCGCCGTGGAGCACAAGGCGGCCGCCGAGAGCCGACCCGAGGGGGTCGGCGTCGCCGTCAACGCCGCCCCATGAGCCTCGCTCCGGCCGAAGTCGAGGTCGAGGCCGAGGTCGACGAGCCCGGCACCGACGAGGCCGCCGTCCCGGACCGGCCCTGGGTCGTCATCGTCTGGAACGACCCGATCAACCTCATGTCCTACGTCGCCTTCGTCTTCCAGAAGCTCTTCGGGTACTCCAAGGAGAAGGCCCACAAGCTCATGCTGGACGTCCACCACAAGGGCAAGGCGGTGGTCTCCAGCGGCACCCGCGAGCGTGCGGAGCTCGACGTCTTCCGGCTCCACGAGCACGGGCTGTGGGCCACCATGCAGCACGACACGTGAGCCAGGGGTCCGGGCGCCGGGGCACACGGCGCCTTCAACTCGCGCCACCCACCGCGGAACGTGCCGGAGTGCCGTCCTGACATGCTCTGGAAGCGGCGGATCACACGAGCGCGAAACGGGGACATCCGCCTTCGGCTCCCTGACGAGGAGCGCGAGCTCCTCGGGGGCCTCCCGGGGCAGCTGCGCGCCCTCCTAAGAGATGATCCCGACGACCCGGCGCTGCGGCGACTGTTCCCCCCGGCCTACTCCGAGCACCCCCAGAACGAGTCCGAGTACCGGCGCCTCATGGGTGACGAGCTGATGGAGCGTCATCTGTCGGCGCTCGCAGTGCTGGAGGAGACGGTGAGGACCGACCACCTGACCGACGAGCAGGCTCACCGGTGGCTGGCCGCCCTCAACGACCTTCGCCTGGTGCTCGGCACCCGACTCGACGTCAGCGAGGAGCCCATTGGTGACGACGTGGCGGCGGACCCGGATGATCCCGAGGTGGCAGCCCTGGGTCTGTACCACTACCTGTCCTGGCTCCAGGAGCAGCTGGTGGAGGCACTCAGCTCCTGACCGGCTCCACTCGACTGGTTACTGCTCGAGGGCCGGGTACCACATGGCGCCGGCCGTTCCCGGGCCGGTGTGGACGCCGACGCTGGGGCCGACCCTGTAACGCACCAGCTCGGTTACCTCCTCGGCGTCCCGGAGACGGTCCTCCAGCGCCTGCCAGAGGGACGCGGCCGCGGCGTCGGCGATGCTGATGCCGACCCGCAGGCGCGACCCGCCGGCCAGGACCGCTGACGCCATGGCGTCGGCCGCCTCGTCGGTGGTGCACACCTCGGCTACGGGCTGCACCGATCCGTCAACCAGGCGGATCACCGGGATGGCCTCCGCGGGTGCTGAAGTCACGCCCAACCGCCCGCCCTTGGCCGCCAGGTCGAGGGCACGGACCACGAAGACGTTGTCCGTGCTGGCGGCCACGGCCTCGGCGACATGAGCGGCCTGGTCCAGGTCGGCTCCCCTCTTGACGGCCTCGGCCGCCTCCCACAGCGAGCATGTGACGGCAAAGGAGGCGGTGCCGGTGTCGACCAGGCGTACCGGTACTGGGGAGGAGCGGGAACCGACGCGGGCGGCGTCGAAGGTACCCGAGATGGAAGAGCCGATGTGGACCGAGAGGATCTCGGTGGCGCCCCTGGTGGCAAGGGTCTCATAGGCGGCGACGAAGCGTCCCGGACTGGGAGCAGCGGTCCCGACGATCGGGCTGGCGCCTCCGCCGAAGCGAGCCCAGAAGGCATCGGCGTCGAGGTCCACACCCTCCAAGAAGGCCTCGCCGTCCACGGTGACCGTGAGGGGCACCACCTCCACCCCGTACCGTTCCACCAATTGGGCGGGCATTTGGGCGTTCGAGTCGACGCAGAAGCCGATCACCGGACGACACCATCGCTCACTGACCTGATCTCACCCGACACGACCCTTGGGGCGGTGAGGAACTTGTAGAAGATGACCGCCGTGCTCACGGCGTTGGCCACCGGCAGGGCCGGGCTCGGCCTCGGGCCCCAGGCGTTGGGCCACCCCCGCAACCA
>JADDQT010000003.1:0-17172 GCA_016781225.1 Actinomycetota bacterium | reverse complement strand
CACTGGCTACGGCCAGGTCCACGGGGACGTAGGCAGGGAAGGTGGCCAGGCACTGGCCAACGCTGACGGCAACGCCCTTGCCTCCTCTGAACCCGTTCCATACCGGGAAGCAGTGACCGACGACAGCCGCCGTCCCTGCGGCGTGGGCGCCCGCGTCACCCGCCAGGCGGCGCCCGACGGTGCACGCGGCGGTTCCCTTGGCGATGTCGGCAGCGAGGATCGAATAGCCCCACCCCTTGCCCAGGAGCCGGAGGGCGTTGGCCGCTCCGGGGTTCCTCGTGCCCTTCGCCCGGAGGTCCTCACCGGCATGGCCGGCCAGTCGGCTGACGAGGTCAGCCGAAGGCGCGCTGCCCGTGAGGTAGCCGAGCAGGACAGCCCCCGTGAGACGGCCGAGACCCATCGGCCCGGCACCCTAGGCTGGTCCGGGCGGCCACGGTGGGCGGGTGCTCGCAGCTCAACCAGGCGGGCAGCGAGGCGACCCCTGGTATCGTGACCGGGCCCCGGGGGCCGGCCCCCATCGTCTAGCGGCCTAGGACGCCACCCTTTCAAGGTGGTAGCACGGGTTCGAATCCCGTTGGGGGTGCATACGAGACCAGGGTCCTGTGGTGCAGCTTGGAGTGCACGCCGGCCTGTCAAGCCGGAGGTCGCGGGTTCAAATCCCGTCAGGACCGCGTAGTGCCCGGTCGGGTAGCTCAGTTGGTAGAGCGCGCGCCTGAAAAGCGCGAGGTCACCGGATCGATACCGGTCCCGACCACCGGTAAGCGGCTAGTCAGCGGCAGGACGGCTTGGCCCGTTATAAATACATCGCGATATGCTCATGTCCTGTCGATGACGCCTGCTGCACCTTTGCTCCGAGAGGAGACCGAGCAAGCCGCCGATCTCCTGCGGGCCTTGGCCAACGCCCACCGTGTGGCCATCGTGGTCCAGCTCACGGCCGGGCAGCGCTGCGTTCACGAGCTGGTCGACGCGGTGGGGATCAGCCAGCCGCTGGTGTCCCAGCACCTCCGGACGCTCCGCGCCGCCCGGTTGGTGGAAGGCCGCCGCCGGGGCCGAGAGATCGCCTACCGCCTCACCGACGAACACGTTGCGCACATCGTGCAGGACGCGGTCCTGCACGGAACGGAAAGGAACCGAACATGACCATGATCGACCACAGGACTCACGACGAGCACGACCATGACCACCAGCACGGCCAAGGCTGCGGTCACGAGGCCGTCGAGCACGACGACCACCTGGACTACGTCCACGACGGCCATCGCCACGCCGGCCACGACGGTCATTGGGACGAGCACTGAGCGCCGAGGAGCCACTGGCCGTGCCTCACGAGGAGGCGGCGGCCGGGCTGGATCGAGTCGACCAGCGCTACACGCGCGGGCGCCGGGCCCTCGTGGAGGTCCTTGCCGGTGCCGACCGGCCTCTCACCGTCCCCGAGATCCTCGCCGCCTCGGGATCCGCCGTGCCCCAGAGCTCGGCGTACCGGAGCCTTACCGTCCTCATCGATGCAGGTGTGGTCCGGCGGGTGACGGGAACCGACGACATGGGACGCTTCGAGCTGGCCGAGCACCTGAGGGGCCACCATCACCACCTCCATTGCGTGAGCTGCGGCACGGTGGCCGACGTGCAGGCTGTCCCCCGGCTGGAGCGGGCGCTGGCGGCCGCAGCCGAGCTGGCGGCCGAGGAGACCGGCTTCGCCGTGATGGAGCACCGCATCGACCTCGTGGGTCACTGCTCCGGCTGCCGGTGACCAAGGACGGCGGCCGGGAACCATTCCTTCAGCCGCAGGCGAGGGCGTCCTTCAAGGCGGTGAGGTTCTCGTCCATGACGCTGACGTAGCTCGCCCCCTTGTCCACCTGGTCGGTGGTCAGCCCCTCGAGCGGGTTCAGCACGGCTGTCTTGGTGCCTGTCTGGCGGGCCAGGGTCTCGGCCACCTCGGGCGACACCAGGGTCTCGTAGAAGATGGTGGTTGCGTTGCGCCGGCGTACCAGATCAGTGAGCTCGGCCAACCGACGGGGGTCGGGCTCAGCTTCCGGCGACAGCCCGGCGATCGGCTCCTGTGACAGCCCGTAGCGCTTGGCGAGGTAGTGGAACGCGGCGTGCGAGGTGACGAGCTCCTTGCGCCGGCAGGCGGAAAGTGCCGTCCTGTACCTGCCGTCCAGCTCGGACAGCTCCGCCCGGTAGGTTGCGGCGTTGCGCTCGAATGCCGCTCGGTCCGCCGGCCGTGCTTCGACGAGGGCCTGCTGGATGCGCTCGACGGCTTTCTCCATGAGAGCAGGGTCCAGCCAGAAGTGGGGATCGAGGCCGGCCTCCCCCTTCTCTCCCTGTTTGCCACCGGCTTCCTCCCCGGCATGCTCCTCGGCCTCCCCGGCGTGCTCCTCGGCCTCTCCGGCCTCGACGGCACCCTTCTCGAGCGGGAGGGCCTGCAGGAGGTCGACCTTGGCCCCCTTTCGGCGAGAGGCGACCTTCTCGAGGGCGGGCTGGAAACCGCCACCCAGGTACAGGACGAGGTCCGCGTCCTCGAGCTGGTCCACCTGGCGAGGGGTGAGCTCGAGGTCGTGGGGCTCGGTCCCCGCCGGCGTGAGGTTGGTGACTTCGGCGCGCCCCCCAGCCACGCGGCCCACAGCCTCGGCGACGGGGTAGAAGCTGGCCAAGACCTGCAACTCGGTATCCCCTCGGTCCCCCGAACTCTCGCCGTCCCCGCAGGCGACGGCAGCCAGGGACAGTGCCGAAGCCAGCACCAGGGCAAATCTTCGCATGAGAGGCCCTTCGTCCGAAGAATGACAATGGGAACGATTCCTAAAATTTAGCAGAGACCAGGGCTCGGCGACATACTCGTCGGTCGATGGCGACGACCCCGGCCAACAGCTTCCGCGGCCTGACGGGCGCGTTCCGGCTGGTGGCCTACATCGAGGCGGCCACCTTCCTGGTGCTCCTGGCGGCGGTGTTCGTGAAGAGGGTCCTCGACGGGCCGGAGAGCCTCGTCAGCGCCTTCGGGCCCATCCACGGCGTCGCCTTCCTGGTGTACCTGTACCTGGTGCTGCGCATCCGGGAGGGCCAGGGATGGGGCCTCGGGCGCACCATCCTGGTGATCCTTGCCTCCGCGGTGCCCTTCGGCGGCTTCTGGGCCGGACGCCACCTGACCGAGCCCCAGCTGAGCGGCTCCTCCCAGCCGGGCTGACCTTCCCCCCCGGCTGCTCCGACCAGCCGGGCTGACCTCAGACCGGCGTGATGCCCAGGACGCCCGGCAGCTCGGAGTGGTGGGTGACGACGTGGTGGGCCTCCGGCTCGGGCTCGGAATCGTCGTCGTTGATGCCCGTGTAGCGGACGGACACCATGCCCATGGCCAGGGCGCCGGCCACGTCCGTGCGGCGCAGGTCGCCGACGTGGGCGACCCTTTCTGGCACCGGACCACCCAGGCCCTCCAGCGCGTGCTCGAAGATGGCCGGAGCCGGCTTGTAGGCGCCCACCTCGTCGGAGAACGACCAGTGGTCGAACAGGGGCAGCACGCCGTGGCGGATCAGGTGGTCGCGGAGCATGGCGGAGGACGTGAAGCCCACGTCGCAGATGATCCCGAGCTTGAGGCCCGCCTTCTTGAGCGTACGCAGGCAATCCTCGGTCCCCTCGGCCAGGTGAAGCTCGGCCTCCTGGCCGGCCCGGCCGAAGGCATCGACCAGCTCGGCGCGCACGCCGGGCGGGACCTCGAAGCCGAGCTGCTCCACGCAGTGCTCGGCGGCTTCGGCGGAACAGAACTGCTGGTTGGCTCGCCACGAGGCCTGGTATGCCTCCCAGGCGGCGTCGTACACGGCCTCGAGCTGAACCCGCTCGTGGGCGAACCCGGCCTCCTCGAGCAGGCCGGACCACGCCTCCAGCCGCCGGCCCCGCAAGTGGCCGCGCACCTCGTAGACCAGCGTGTTCCAGTAGTCGAAGGTCACCCCCTCGATGGCAGTCATGATCCAGTAGTACAGGAGCTCAAGGCTCCAGGAGGACCTGCCCGCTACCGGCCACGATCTCACCGACGCGCACGGCCCGGTGGCCACACTGGCGCAGCACGTCCAGGGCCCGGAAGGCGCCCTCCGAACCCACGGCGACGATCATGCCCAGCCCCAGGTTGAACACCCGTGCCATCTCGTCGGGGGCCACGTTTCCAAGGTGCTGGATCTCGTCGAAGACCGGTGGGCGCTCCCATGTGGCGGAGCTCACAACCGCGTCGCGGTTCCCCGGCAGAACTCGGCCCAGCTTGGCGGGGATACCCCCGCCGGTGATGTGGGCGACGGCTCGCACGTCGACCGACTTCAAGAGGGCGGTGACCGCCGGGGCGTAGATCCTGGACGGCATCAGGAGCTCGTCGGCCAATGAGTGGTGCGCGCCCGGGTATGAAGGGTCGTCCAGCGAGCGGCCGGCGACATCGAAAAACACGTGACGGGCCAGTGAGTAACCGTTGGAGCGAAGTCCCGGCGAGGGCAGGCCGATCAGCACGTCACCCGGCTCGAGTCCTGCGCCGGTGACGACCCGGTCGCGCTCGGCCACGCCCACGGCGAAGCCGACCAGGTCGAACTGGCCCGGTTCCATGGCACCGGGATGCTCGGCCATCTCGCCACCGATGAGGGCGCAGCCGGCCTGGCGGCAACCCTCGGCCACCCCTTCCACCAGATCCTCGACATGGCCCGGGTCGAGGCGGCCGACGGCGATGTAGTCGAGGAAGATCAGCGGCTCGGCACCGTGGCACACCAGGTCGTCCACGCACATGGCCACCAGGTCGATACCGATGGTGGTGAACCGCCCGGCCGCCTGGGCGATCAGGGCCTTTGTGCCCACACCGTCGGTGGATCCCACGAGCACCGGGTGGCGGTAGCGGTCCTTGTCGAAGGCGAACAAGCCCCCGAAGCCCCCGACGTCGCCTATGACCTCCGGCCGGAAGGTGGAGCGGACCTTGCCCCGGATCCGGTCCAGCGCCTGCTCGGCCGCCGCCAGGTCGACGCCCGCTCGGGCGTAGGTGGCTCCCGGCCCGTCCTGCGGGGGACCTGGCTGCTCGAGGCCCTGCCGGTCCGGCTCGGCCTCAGACACCCGTATCGGTGAACAGCTTGGCGTCGTCGGGGTTGGCCTGCGTGGAGCCGCCGTCGAGCACGTCCCTGGTGACCCTGGCAGGCACCTCCGTGGGGTACTCCCCGGTCAGGCAGGCGGTGCAGAAGCCGGCGCCGGGTGCGTCGATGGCGCGCTCGAGGTTGTCGAGGTTCAGGTATGCAACCGAGTCCACGCCGAGCAGGTCCTTGATCTCGGACATGGACATGTTGGCCGCCAGCAGCTCGGCCCGGGTACCGATGTCGATGCCGTAGAAACAGGGCCACTTGATCGGTGGCAGGGCCACCCTCAGGTGCACCTCCAGCGCTCCGGCCTCGCGCAACATGCGCACCATGGCCTTGGTGGTGGTGCCCCGAACAACGGAGTCGTCCACCACCACCAGGCGCTTCCCGGCGATGTTGTCCCGGAGAGGGTTGAGCTTGCGCCGAACCCCCTGGGTGCGCATCTCCTGGCTGGGAGCGATGAAGGTGCGGCCGATGTAGCGGTTCTTGACCAGGCCCTGGCCGTAGGGGATGCCGCTCTGGCGGGCGTAGCCCTCGGCGGCGGGCACGCCCGAGTCCGGGACACCCATCACCATGTCGGCCACCACCGGCGCCTGCTGGGCCAGGAGCTCGCCCATGCGACGCCGGGCTCCGTGGACCTCCTTGCCGTAGAGGCGGCTGTCCGGTCGGGCGAAGTAGACGAACTCGAAGATGCACAGCTTCGGGTTGACCCGCCCCGGTGAGAAGGGCCGAGCCGAGCGCCAGCCCGTGGCGTCGACCACGATCATCTCGCCCGGGTCGACCTCGCGCACGAAGTGGGCACCTATGACGTCGAGCGCGGTGGTCTCCGACGCCAGCACCCAGCCGGTGTCGACCTTGCCGAGGCACAGGGGACGGAAGCCGTTCGGGTCGCGCACACCGATGAGGTGGCCGGCGTCCATGAGGACGAAGGAGAACGCGCCCTCCAGCGCGGGCAGCACCCTGGTGAGCGCTTCCTCGAGGTCCCGGCCGTCGCTGCGCTCCCGGCCGTCGGGAAGGAACGCTGCGGCTATGAGCTCGGCTACCAGGTCGCTGTCACTGGCCACCACGCCCGGGAGCATGCCTGCCTCCTCTGCCAGCTCCCAGGTGTTGGTGAGGTTGCCGTTGTGCGCAAGGGCGAAGCCCGACTCACCCGACGCTCGGTACACGGGCTGGGCGTTGCGCCACGTGCTGGAGCCCGTGGTGGAGTACCGCGTATGACCGATGGCCAGGTGGCCCTTGAGCGGCGCAAGGGTGCGATCGTCGAACACGTTGGTGACCAGGCCCATGTCCTTGACGACGGTGACCATGTCCCCGTCGCTCACCGCCATACCCGCCGATTCCTGGCCACGGTGCTGGAGGGCGTAGAGGCCGTCGAAGGTGAGGGGGGCGACAGGCAGGCCGGGGGCATAGATGCCGAAGACCCCGCAGGCCTCCTTGGGGCGGCCGTCGCCGCCTGGGTGACGGCCGCCGGCGGGGTGGTCCTCGTCGGCCTCCGATGACGGCTGTTCCATCACCGGTCCATGTTCGCGCATGTCCCCCCCCGGCTGGCGCCACGAGTCTCCTACCCTGGCCTAAAGTGATCGACCTCCACACCCATTCCACCGTCTCGGACGGCTCGGACGCGCCGCAGCGAATCGCGGAGCTGGCCGCCGAGGCGGGCTGCTCGGCCGTCGCCCTCACCGACCACGACCGCCTGGACGGCGTCGAAGAGGCCCGACGCAGGGCCGATGAGCTGGGGATCACCCTGGTCGCCGGCTGCGAGCTGTCCTGCGTTGCCCCGGCGGCGGCCGGGTCCATGCACGTGCTCGTGTACTTCGTCGAGCCCACCGAGGGGCCCCTCCAGGACAAGCTCGCCGAGCTGCAAGAGGTGCGCGACCACCGCAACCGAGCCCTGGCCGAGCGGCTCGGGGACCTGGGCCTGCCGGTGACCTACGACGAGATGCAGGAGGAGGCGAGGGGCTCGGGGGCGGGTCGTCCCCACGCCGCCGCCATCCTGGTGCGCAAGGGCGTCGTCGGGTCCGTGCGTGAGGCCTTCGAGCAGTGGCTGGGAGACGGGCGGCCCGGCTACGTGGAGCGGACGCGCCTGGAGCCCGCCGAAGCCCTTCGCCTGGTCGGGGAGTCGGGCGGGGTGGCGGCCGTGGCCCATCCCCTCAGCATGAAGTTGGCCGACGCCGACCTGGAAGCGACCATGCGGGAGCTGGCCGAGCTGGGCATGGCGGGGATGGAGTGCACCTACGGGCGGTACTCACCCGAGGAGCGAGAGTGCCTTTCCGGCCTCGCCCGCCGCCTGGGCCTCGTCGTCACAGGTGGGTCGGATCACCACGGCACCTACAAGCCCGACCTGCGGGTGGGCGTGGGCCAGGGTGACCTCGAAGTCCCCGACCGGACCCTCGAGGAGCTGGCCGGCCGGCGGCTGTCCTGAGGAGCAAGCTCTCCTGGTAGTCAGACAACACGCTCTTCGGGCTTGCACCAAAACGGCAGGAGGGCGGTGAAGGTGGAAGTTCAAATTGGCCTACCTTGGACGACCATGGCATGGGCAACTCCCTCATACCCGAAAAGAGTGGTGGACGCGGCAGGCCCGACTCTCCTAGACCCGGCAGCATCCGACGAAGACCGAGAAATCGCTCTAGTTGTCGTTAATAACTGGCGCTCGTCCCACAGCTTCCCACTAAACACATTCCAAGTCACGCTGAGGAACAAGGCACGACAGGTGGAAGACGACCCTTTGATTGCCCAACGTATAAAGCGGCGTTCGTCTATCGAAGCAAAGATCGTTCGCTTTCCCGGTATGAAGTTATCGAGGATGCAGGACATTGGCGGCTGCCGAGCGGTTCTTACCTCACGGAACCGAGTGGACCGGCTGGCAGAACTGTATCGAACCAGCAGCATCAAGCACGCTCTGATAAAGAAGAATGACTATCTTCGGAACCCGAAATCTTCCGGTTACCGCGGCATTCATTTGGTCTACCGCTACTATAGCGACGCAAAGACAACATACAATGGGCTTCAGATCGAGGTCCAATTACGATCACGCTTAGAGCACGCATGGGCAACGGCTGTCGAAACGGTCGGGACCTTCATCCAACAGGCTTTGAAGTCGAGCCAAGGCGAGGAGGAGTGGCTCAGGTTCTTCGCTGTTATGGGGTCGGCGATGGCCCTCGAAGAACACACTCCGACTGTTCCAGGTACGCCATCGGAACCGGATGCCATACGCGACGAACTTCGCCATCATGTTGAAGCTCTAGACGTACTCGCTCGACTGCGGGCGTACGGCGAGGCCCTTAAGACCACTGAGAGTATAGCTGGTTCCATTCAAGGATCTCACTTCTTCCTGCTTGAACTCGATCCTGTTGAGAGAACGCTTGTCATCCGGGGTTATCGGTCCAACGAACTTGAACGAGCGTCTGAAGAGTATATGGCGATTGAACGCGCAATAGCCGCCGATCCCAGTAAGGACTCCGTGCTGGTCTCAGTGGAGTCACTGGCTGCTTTACGGCGTGCCTACCCTAACTACTTCCTCGACACCTCGGTCTTCCTCCGGGCCGTCGAGAAGGCCATCCGATGATCCCGGATCGAAGGGCTCGGTCTTATGTACCGGGAGGAATGAGGGTTCGATGCCAAGTTCGTAGAAGCTCTGGATCACCATGCACAGGTTGTGGGCGATGACCTTCCCCAGAACCTCGTTCACGTGTGCATCCTCGGTCTTACTCAGCAGGTTGTCGCTGAACTTCGCCTTCTTCATGGCGACACGGTTCGGACGTTGGAGCGCCGGTGGTAGTGCTCCAGGAACTCGTCGCATCGCCTCGGCGGGCCCGACTGTGTTGCTCTTGGATGGAATTAGGGGGTAGCGCCGAGACGCTCGATGGCGTCGGCGTTGTTCTTGGTGAGGTAGCCCTTGTCGGCCGACACCTCCCGCAGTTTGGAAGTCGCCGCGGTGGCGGTTGCAAGCCCGGCAGGTAGGTGAAGCTTCCAGGTCCGCTGAGAGCGGTGCGAGGACGAATGGCTTCCGAGTGAGAAGGGGCAGGAGCCGAAGGTCTGCCCAAAGTGCAAGTCTCCCTAAAGGAACGTCCCTCGGAAGGGTCCGAGGAAGTAAGATGTTTCTAACGTGCCGGTGACCAGGTTCGAACTGGCAGTCTCGGTGATCAGAGCACCGTGTGTTGCCTGCTTACACCACACCGGCCGGGAGGCCTTGTGGGGGCGTGGGCGCGAATCCATAAGCCCCCCAAGGCCGAACCTGTTCTCCTCCTAGGTCGCCACCTCCTCCGCTTCTTCCGCAGTAGCTACGTCGTTGGGGACAGGCTGGCTGCCGTTCGATCCGTGCTCGAAGGGCCGGTAGCTGTAAACGACGGCTCCGCTCTTGCCGCGGTCCTTCTTGACAGCGGCTTCGCTCACCACGACACGGTCCATGGCCGTTCGTACTGCGTTAGCCGGAGTCCCGGAATCGGGCAGCCAGCCTCGGTGGTCAAGTTCCCAGACCATCGCCCCTACCGTCCACCACTTACCAGGCGAACCTTCCATGACTTGACGCACCGCCTCCTGGCCGCGAGGGCGATCCTTGTCCTCGTCGATCTCAATGTCACCACCACCGACGATGGCCGGGGCGTCCGTTGGCTTTGCCACACTCGGGAACAAGTCCACGTAGCCCTCGATCAACTTCGTCAGGGCACGGACCCGACGATCCGCTTCCAAGCGATCGGCCTTCGCATCTGCCAACTCACTCCGCAGATCGCCGACGATCTGTCTCACGATCGGCTCATCCATCATCATGGGCCGACAGTAGCAGTTGATGGATGCGTGGGTGCTGTGCACCGGACCTACACCTCAACTGGAATTACAACTCCGTGTCTAACACTCTGTTGTCAGCCACCGTCCTTCTGGAACAGCGGGCCGGCTCTGTGGAGGAGGGCACTTAGAGCTTGCGCGGATAGGCATGCTCATGGGCTCCAGCGGCTCCGCCAGTCGATGAGCTTGGCGGTCAGTAGAAAGACGACCGCCAGCGCCATTTGAGCAAGACGATGGGCGCTGCACCGGTCGGTGTTGCGCCGGAGCTGACCGAAGTTCGACAGCCAGGAGTTGGTGCGCTCGACGGGCCAGCGCATCCCGAGTGGCACGAGCTTCTTGCCTCCCGCCGTCCCGGTCTTGCGCCGCTTGGAGCAGATGAGATCCTCGATCCCAAGCTCGGCGATGAGGCCTCGTACGACGCCGTTGTCATAGCCTCAATCGAGGTGGAGGGTTTCGGTCTCGACGAGGAGCCCCCGCTCGACGACGGAGTCCAGGGTGGGTCCCAGCAGGACGGTGTCGTGGCGGTTGGCGCCGTCGCTGGCCCATCCGATCGGTATGCCGTTGCGATCAGTGAACAGCGACCACTTCCAGCCGGATTTGCCTCTATCAGTAGGGTTCGCGCCGGTGCCTTCTCCTCCCACCGGAGCTTTGTGCTGGCTGCCGTCGACCGAGCACTCGCTCAAGTCGAAGCCGATGATGCGGTCATAGGCGCCGAGCGCCTCGGTGACGACGTGATCGAAGACTCCCGCCGCCACCCACTCGTCGCGTCGGCCTCGAAGGGTGGTATCCGACACCTTCGCACCCATGAGACGCTCAGCGTCCACCCAAGAGCAACCAGTGGCAAGACGGATCAGAATTGCCTCAAAGCACACCCGGTCCGAGATCCGAGGCCGATGACAGCCGAGCGGGTGCGTCTCAGCTGGCCTCGGAACCAGCGGGGAAACCGCTTGCCAAACTGCGTCTACCACTTCGGGGTCGAGCGCGCGCATGATGCTGGGAGACCTCCACCGTGTCGTCGTTGTTGGGATGCACCCGGAATCAAATCCGGGCCATCACGACGACCGGTGGATGGTCACCTATCCGCGCGGCCTCTTAGGTGCAAAGCCCGCTTTCCGTGTCGGCTTGCTACCAGAAGCCCTTCCGTGGGCAGGGTGGCTGTACTAGGCCGGGGCCAGGGCGGTGGGGATGGCGTCGCGCCACGCCGCCTGTGCCTGGTCCATGCCCACGTCGAGCAGGCCTCGCACCACCAGCCGGTCCCCGCCGGCCGTGCCGAGCTCGGAGAGCTGGACACCGGCCGCACCCGCACGGCGGCGGACCTGCTCGGCGGCGTGGTCCTGCACGCAGAGCACGACCCGCGAGGGGGACTCGGAGAACAGGGCGACATGGTCGTGCAACCCGCCCACGTCGAAGCCCACGGCCGAGCGCACGGCCATCTCGGCCAGGGCCACTCCGATGCCGCCGTCGGACACGTCGTGGATGCCCGCGGCCAGGCCTTCCTCCACCAGGCTCCTCACCAGCTCGACCAGCCGGGCGTGGAGGGCGAGGTCGAGTGGGGGCAGCGTGCCGCCCCGATGGCCGTGGACCTGCAGCGCCCACAGGGAGCCGGCGAGCGTGGGCACGGTCCGGCCCAGCAGGAGCAGTCGGCCCCCTTCCACCATGCGCACCCCGGGTGGCCGGACGTCGAGGCGCTCGATCAGACCCAAGACGCCGACCACGGGCGTGGGATCGATGTCCCTCCCCCTGCTCTCGTTGTAGAGGCTCACGTTGCCTCCGACGACGGGCACGCCGAGCGCCCGGCACGCCTCGGCCATGCCGTCGATGGACTCCGATAGCTGCCACATGACCTCGGGATGCTCGGGGTTGCCGAAGTTGAGGCAGTTCACCAGCGCCAGGGGCCGTCCGCCGGCGCACGCCACGTTCAGGGCGGACTCGGCGACGTTCATGGCCGTGCCCTGGCGTGGGTCGAGCGCGCACCACCTGGCGTTGCCGTCGGTGGAGAGGGCCAGGGCCGCAGTGGGCGCTTCGGGGGAGGTCCTGGCGAGCCCGGGGGCCTTGAGCCGCAAGACGGCCGCGTCACCGCCCGGGGGCTCGACGGTGTTCAGGAAGAGCTGGTGGTCGTACTGGCGGTAGACCCACGCCGGGTCGGCCAGCAGAGCCAACAGGTCCTCCCCGCAGTCGGCCGGAGGAGGCAGGTGGGCCGGGTCGGCGGCCCGCAGCTCGGCCAGATCGGCGGGAGGCGAGACGGGGCGGTCGTACACCGGGGCGTCGTCGTGCAGGGAGGAGGCGGGCACGTCGGCCAGGACTTCGCCCCCCGGCCGTTCGAGTATCCGCAGCCGGCCGCCGTCGGTGACCGTTCCCACCACCGTCGCCCGCACCTCCCAGCGGTTGCAGGTGGCCAGCACCTCGTCCAGCGACTCGGGGGTGACGATGGCCAGCATGCGTTCCTGGCTCTCGCTGGTCATCACCTCGAACGGCTCCATGCCGGGCTGGCGGCGGGCCACCTCGGAGACGTACACGTCCATGCCCACGCCACCGCGGGCCGCGGTCTCGCTGGTGGCACAGGTGAGGCCGGCGCCACCCAGGTCCTGGATCCCGACGACCAGACCGGCATCGAGGAGCTCGAGGCAGGCCTCGATGAGGCGCTTCTCCTCGAACGGGTCCCCGACCTGCACGCTGGGGCGCTTGGCCTGCTCGGCCTCGGCGTCCCCGAACCCGGCCGAGGCCAGCACGCTGACCCCACCGATCCCGTCCCGGCCGGTGGTGGACCCGAACAGCACGGCGACGTTGCCCACGCCGCTCGCCCGGCCGAGGACCAGGCGCGACTTTGGCAGGACCCCGAGGCAGAGCACGTTCACCAGCGGGTTCTCGGCGTAGACCTCGTCGAAGACCACCTCGCCCCCGACCGTGGGCACGCCCACCGAGTTCCCGTAGCCGGAGATCCCGCTCACCACCCCCTCGAACAGCCACCGTGAGCGGGCATCGCGGAGCGGGCCGAAGCGGAGGGAGTCCATCAGGGCCACCGGCCGGGCCCCCATGGTGAAGATGTCCCGGAGGATGCCGCCCACCCCGGTGGCGGCGCCCTGGTAGGGCTCGACGGCGGAAGGGTGGTTGTGGCTCTCGATGCGCACCGCCACCGCCACCCCGCCTCCCACATCCACCACACCGGCGTTCTCCCCTGGGCCCACCAGCACGTGGGGCGCCTCGGTGGGAAGCCGGCGCAGGTGGGTCCGCGAGGACTTGTACGAGCAGTGCTCGCTCCACATGACGGCGTACATGGCGAGCTCGAGGTGATTGGGAGCCCGGCCGAGAATGCCCTCGATGGCCACGAGCTCGTCGTCGGTCAGGCCCAGTGCCGTGTGCACGCTCGGTGCCCCGGAGCCGGCGCCTTCCATGGCCCCACCGTACAAGCGCGAGGTGGTCCAGAAATGCATGCGCCGGCTCATATTGCAAAGGGAACCCGCCCTCAACTTGAATGTTCGGCCCCCGTTGGTCCACAATTCAGGAATGGCACCCCGGACCAAGCGGACCAAATCACCGATGACGCAGGAGCACAAGGACGCCCTCGCCCAGGGAAGGGAGCAGGGCCGGGCGGTGCGCCGGTACCTCGACGCCCTCGAGGCTCATCGCCCAAAACGTGGCCGCAAGCGCACGCCGGAATCCATTCAGAAGCGGCTCGACGACATCGAGTCCAGGCTGGAAGCAGCCGACCCTCTTACCCGCCTTCAGCTGCGGCAGGAGCGCCGAGATCTACAGGCCGAGCTGGAAGCCAAGTCCAATGGCGTCGACGTCGCCCAGCTCGAGGAGGACTTCGTGCAGGCGGCCAAGGCGTACGGCGAGCGCAAGGGCATCACCTATGCCACGTGGCGGGAACAGGGCGTCGACCCTGGAGTTCTCAGGCGAGCAGGGATACGCAGGGGCAGCAGCGACAGCTAGCGCAGGGCGGGAACGTGCGCCAGCAGTGAGCGCAGCAGGACCCGTCCGTCCTCGGACCCGAGCAGGGGATCGCTGGCTCGCTCCGGATGGGGCATGAGGCCGACCACGTTTCGTCCTTCATTGCAGACGCCGGCGATGGAGTCCGTGGAGCCGTTGGGGTTGTCGACGTAACGAAGCACCACCCGGTCCTGGTCGCGTAGCTCGGCGAGGGTTTCGGCGGGGCAGGTGTAATTGCCCTCGAAGTGATTGATGGGGATGCGAAGCACCTGGCCGGTCTCCGCCGCCGAGGTGAGGACCGAATTGGCCGTCTCCACCCGAACGCTCACCATGGTGCAGAGGAACTTGAGCCCGCTGTTCTTCTGCAGCGCGCCGGGAAGAAGGCCGGCCTCGGTGAGCACTTGGAAGCCATTGCAGATTCCGACAACGGGTCCCCCGTCGGCGACGAAATCGCCGACCGCGCTCATCACCGGCGAGAAACGGGCCACGGCGCCGGGGCGCAGGTAGTCGCCGTGGGCGAACCCGCCGGGAAGGACGACGGCGTCCACGTCGGGGAGGGCGCTTTTGGCGTGCCAGACGATGTCGGCCTCGGCGCCGAGGGCCTCCACCGCCTCCACCACGTCGTGCTCACAGTTGGAGCCCGGGAAGAGCACCACGCCGACCCGGGCAGCCATGCGGAACTACCGGGCATGTTCGCCGAAGGCGAACATTCTGATCATCGCTGGAAGCGGAGAAGACGAACATGCCCGGTAGTTCCGACGGTCTGCACGCCGGGCGGTCATGTGGCCTGCCGGACGGGCGGCGACACCTCTATGACCGCGTCCTCGATCACCGGGTTGGTGAGCAGGCGCCGGCAGAGCTCCTCGGCCGTCCGGCGGGCTTCCTCGGCGCTGGCGGCCTCGACCTCGAAGCGGATGGCCTTGCCCATGCGCACCCCGCGGACACCACCGAAGCCCAGCGCCGGCAGGGCCCTCTCGACGGTGGCTCCCTCCGGGTCGGCGATGCCGGGCCGGAGCCGGACCTCCACCAGCACGTCGAACGTGGTCACGGGCGGGCCACCCCGTACCACTCCGAGAATGGCTTTGCGGTGATTCGCTCGTAGCCCTCGACGTAGCGCTGCCGCGTGGAGTCGACGACGTCGGGCGGCAGCGATGGTGGGGGCGGGGACTTGTCCCAGCCGCTCTGCTCGAGCCAGTCCCGGAGCGGTTGCTTGTCGAACGAGGGCGGGGTGGTGCCGGGCCGCCATTGGTCCGCCGGCCAGAAGCGGGAGGAGTCGGGCGTGAGGACCTCGTCGCATATGGAGAGCTCGCCGTCTATGAAGCCGAGCTCGAACTTGGTGTCGGCAAGGATGATCCCCCGATCTGCGGCCCATGCCGAGGCCCGGGCGTAGCAGGTCAGGCTCACTTCCCGGGCGGCTCCGGCCACGTCGGTGCCCACCAACTCACAGGCTCGAGCGAAGGAGATGTTCTCGTCGTGGCCCGACTCGGCCTTGGTGGAGGGCGTGAACACCGGCTCGGGAAGCTGCGCCGACTCCTCGAGCCCGGGCGCCACGGGCTCGCCGTGCACCGTGCCGCGGGCTCGGTACTCCTTCCACGCCGAGCCCGACAGGTAGCCCCGCACGATGCACTCGATGCTCAACATGTCGGCCCGGCGGACCAGCATGGTGCGGCCGGCGGTGTCGCCGATCTCGGAGGCTGCCTCCGGGAAGTCGGCGGGGTCTACCGACACCAGGTGGTTGGGGGCCACGTCGGCCAGCTGCTCGACCCAGAACGCGGTCATGGCCGTGAGGCACCTGCCCTTGTCCGGGATGGGCTCGCCCATCACCACGTCGAACGCCGAGATGCGGTCCGAGGTGACCATCAGCAGGTTGCCGTCCCCGGCGTCGAAGATGTCGCGCACCTTTCCCGTGCGCACCTTTGACAGTGGCCTCACTCGACCGCCTCCAGCTGCTCGAAGATGCGACCCGTGTGGCGCAGTGAGCGCTCGAGGTCGAAGGCCTCGTCGAGGACCTCCGCCTCCAGCACCACGTCGGGATCGGCCTCGAGCATGGTGCGAAGGTCCTTGCCCTGGCTCCATGCGGCCATGGCGTTGCGCTGGACGATCCGGTAGGCGGTGTCCCGGTCCAGGCCGGAGCCGACGAGGGCCAGCAGGACGGGCTGGCTGAACACCAGGCCATGGGAGCGCTCGAGGTTCTCGGCCATGCGCCGGGCGTCGACCTCCAGCCCCTCGACCACCGTGGCCATCTTGCGCAGGGAGTAGTACGCCAGGTGGCTGGCGTCGGGGAGGGCCACGCGTTCCACCGAGGAGTGCGAGATGTCCCGCTCGTGCCAGAGGGCCACGTCCTCCAGGCCGGCGCCCAGGTATCCACGGAGCAGCCGGCCCAGACCCGTGAGGCGCTCGCAGATCACTGGGTTGCGCTTGTGGGGCATGGCCGAGGATCCCTTCTGGCCCTTGGCGAAGGGCTCGTGGACCTCGCCCACCTCGCTGCGCTGGAGGTGGCGGACCTCAGTGGCGAACGCCTCCACGCCAGCGCCCACCGACGCGCAGGCCCACAGGTACTCTGCGTGGCGGTCACGGGCGATGACCTGGGTGGCGGGCACCGGTTGGAGCCCGAGTCGGCTGCACACCCGGGCCTCCACCTCGGGGTCGATGGTGCCATAGGCGCCCACCGCACCCGAGAGCTTGCCCACGGCAACCGCTCGGCGGGCGGCGAGGAGACGCCGGCGATCCCGGTCGGCCTGGAGGCACCAGAGGGCCAGCTTGGCACCGAAGGTGATGGGCTCGGCGTACATGCCGTGGGTGCGCCCCACCATGGCCGTATGGCGCTCCTCGAGGGCCCGGCTCTTGAGCGCCGCCACCAGCGAGGTGCTGGCCTCCACCAGCAGGTCCGTGGACTTCACGAGCCTTGCCGACAGGGCGGTGTCCACCACGTCGTAGGACGTGAGCCCGTAGTGCACCCAACTCCCCTCCGGGTGCCCGATGGCCTCTTGGACCACGTCCACGAATGCGGCGACGTCGTGGTCGGTGACCGCTTCGCGCTCGGACACGGCCCGTACGAAGTCGGCGGAGACCATCGGCGCCCGCTCCCGCACCGTGCGTGCGACGTCGGCCGGCACCCGGCCCAGTTGGGACCAGGCCTCGACGGCCAGCAGCTCGATCTCCAGCCAGGTGGCGTAGCGCACCTCGTCGCTCCAGAGCTCGGCCATCTCCGGCAGCGAGTAGCGAGGGATCATCGGGCGCCCTCGGCGCGGAAGCGGTCCAGCTTGCCGGCCATCTCTTCGTCGGCGACCGACAGCATCTCGGCCACCAGGATCCCGGCGTTGGCCGCGCCGTCGACGGCAACGGTGGCCACGGGAATCCCCCTCGGCATCTGCACCGTGGC
>JADDQT010000188.1 GCA_016781225.1 Actinomycetota bacterium | reverse complement strand
GCCTTGCAGCAGACGGCCGGGACAGCCTGCTGGTGGATATGGGCAAGAAGAACCGGCTGACGTCGAGCAGCTTCGCCAAGGCCCTGGCCGCCGACGACGAAGTCACCATCGAGATGTTGGACGAGGCGGTGGCAGCTCTGGGCACGGCCATCGCCTCCTGCGTCGCCCTGCTCGACCTGGACACGGTCGTGGTCGGCGGCGGCCTGGCGGACCGCCTGGGGGCCGGGTTCGTGGGACGGGTGGACAAGGCCGCGAGGGAGCAGCTCTTCCTCAAGGACGCTCCGCTGAAGGTCGTCCCCGCCACGCTCGGGGACCAGGGTGGCGCCATGGGGGCGGCCCTGGTGGCCCGGGAGTCCGCAGACGCCGCCGCTCGGCTGTACTGAGTAGATGTCCACGGAGGTATCGGCTCCGGACGTCTCCGAGCCACACGACTCACCCGACGGTGCCCGCCCCGACGGGAACCAGGCCCTAGCCGGCGAGTCGCCGCGTTATCTGAGCCGGGACCTCTCCTGGCTCGAGTTCAACGCCCGGGTGCTGACCCTCGCCGACGACGAGTCCGTTCCGCTCCTCGAGCGAGCCAAGTTCCTCGCCATCTTCAGCCAGAACCTCGACGAGTTCTTTCAGATCCGGGTGGCCGGCATCAAGGACCAGGTCGTGGCGGGTGTGGGCGCCAGCTCACCGGACGGGCTGACGCCTCAGGAGGAGCTCGACCGCATCCGAGCCCGCGTCGAGGAGCTGACCGAGACCGAGGACCGCAGCTTCCTCGACGAGCTGGTGCCGGCACTGGCCGAGAACGGCATCCGCCTCTCGGACTGGGAGTCCCTGGACGAGGACGACCGCGAAGACCTCGTGAAGGTGTTCCACGAGCAGATCTTCCCGGTGCTCACTCCCCTCTCGGTGGATCCCGGGCACCCCTTCCCCTACATCTCCAACCTCTCGCTCAACCTGGCCGTGATGGTGCGCGATCCCAAGTCGGGGGAACGCCGCTTCGCCCGGGTGAAGATCCCCCCGGTCCTTCCCCGTTTCGTGGTCATGCCCGACGGCGAGCGGTTCGTGGCCCTGGAGCAGGTGATCGCCGCCCACCTGGACAGCCTCTTCCCGGGGATGGTCGTCGAGTCACACCACCCGTTCCGCGTCATCCGCAACGCCGACCTGAGCCTGGAGGAGGACGAGGCCGACGACCTGCTGGCGGCGCTCGAGACCGAGCTCCAGCGGCGCCGCTTCGGCAAGGCGGTCCGCCTGGAGATCCATCCCACCATGAGCGACGACGTGCGCGGCCTTCTGGTGGACGAGCTTGAGGTGGGCCCGGACGACGTCTACATCCTCCGCGCCCCGCTCGACCTGAGCGGCCTGTGGGCGGTCCACGATCTCGACAGGCCCGACCTGAAGGACGAGATGTGGAACCCGGTGACCCAGCCCCGGCTGGCCCGGGCCGAGGACGGAACCCTCGACTTCTTCGCCGTCCTGCGGGACGGTGACGTCCTCGTTCACCACCCGTACGAGTCGTTCGCCACCTCGGTGGAGGCCTTCGTCAAGCAGGCCGCCGCCGACCCCCAGGTGCTGGCCATCAAGCAGACCCTTTACCGGACCTCGGGTGACAGCCCGATCATCAAGGCGCTGATCCGCGCCTCCGAGCGGGGCAAGCAGGTGGCGGTCCTCGTGGAGCTCAAGGCCCGTTTCGACGAGCAGGCCAACATCGCCTGGGCGCGCGCCCTGGAAGAAGCGGGCGTCCACGTCGTCTACGGCCTGCTGGGCCTGAAGACCCACTGCAAGACGGCACTGGTCGTGCGCCAAGAGGACGACGGCATCCGCCGCTACTGCCACGTGGGGACGGGCAACTACAACCCCAAGACGGCGAGGATCTACGAGGACCTGGGGCTGCTGTCGGCCGACCCGGACCTGGGCGCCGACCTCACCAACATGTTCAACTTCCTCACCGGCTACAGCCGGCGAATGACCTACCACAAGCTGTTGATGGCCCCGGGCGAGCTGCGCGACCGGATGCTGGAGCTGATCGCCGGCGAGACCGAGGCCGGGTCGCAGGGGCGCATCGTGATGAAGATGAACAGCCTGGTCGACAAGGCCGTCATCGACGCTCTTTACGAGGCCTCGTCGGCGGGGGTGTCGGTCGACCTCATCGTCCGCGGCATCTGCTGCCTCGATCCCGGGGTGCCCCGGCTCTCGGAGAACATCAGGGTGCGCTCCATCGTGGGCCGATACCTCGAGCACTCCCGGATCTTCGCCTTCGGCAACGGTGAGCACCGCCCCGTGCGCTACTTCATCGGTTCGGCCGATGCCATGCCCCGCAACTTCGACCTCAGGGTGGAGGCTGTGACGCCGGTGGATTCCGAGGACCTCTGCGAGCGGCTCCAGGAGATACTCGACCTCGCCCTCGAAGACGACCTGCACTCGTGGGAGCTGAAACCCAATTGCTCCTGGAAGCGAGTCCGTACCTCCAAGGGCAAGGGCCTCCACGAGGCCCTCCGGGCACGAGCCCTGGAGCGCGCCAACCCCCCGGGCCGGTAGCGCCCGTGGGCGAAGAGCGGGTGAGGGCCGCCGGAGGGGTGGTCTGGCGCCGGCCGCAGGAGGGCACAGGAGCCACCGAGGTGCTGCTCGTGCATCGTCCCAAGTACGACGACTGGTCCCTGCCCAAGGGGAAGAACGAGCCTGGGGAGAGCGACGAGGACTGCGCCCTGCGCGAGGTCCATGAGGAGACCGGCCTGTCCTGCGAGCTCGGCCCGCACCTGGGTGACATCTTCTACACCGACCAGAAGGGACGTCCGAAGACGGCTCGGTTCTGGACAATGCGTCCCACCGGCGGAGCGTTCACGCCCAACGAAGAGGTCGACGAGGTCAAGTGGCTGCCCGTGCCCGATGCGCTCACCGCCGTCACCCGGCGCCAGGACGGCGAGGTCATCGGCCTGCTGGCCCAGCACACCCAGGACCCCGCCACCATCCTGCTCGTGCGTCACGCCACCGCCGGCGAGCGGTCGGAGTGGGCCGGTGACGACCGGCTCCGCCCCCTCGACGACCGGGGTCGGCGCCAGGCCGAGGCATTGGTGGACCAGCTCTCCCGCTTTCCGGTGACGCGAGTCCTGTCCAGCCCCTACGTCCGATGCGTGCAGTCCGTGGAGCCCCTGGCGCAGGCCCGCGGTCTGGTGGTGGAGGAGACCGAACGACTGGCCGAGGGTCACGCCGAGGAGACCCTCGCCCTGATCGACGAGCTTCGCGGCTCCACCCCCGTGCTGTGCACCCATGGCGACGTCGTCCCCGTGGTACTCGACGCCCTCCTCCCCGGGGAGGGTCACCGGACGTCGAAGAAGGGCTCCACCTGGGCCCTCGAGGTGGAGACCCCGGGTGCCGGCGTCGGTAGGTACCTGCCCCCGCCGGCCTGACGCCGGCGCCGGAACCGCTCTGTGTGCGCGGCGGTAGGGTTGCCGCGTGAGCGCCGTGGCCGAACGTGAGGTGAAGCTCGGTGCCTGGGGCGGATTCCGGATCCCCGACCTGAACGGCGTGCTCGAGGGCATCACCGCCGCTCCCCCCACCAAGCGCACTCTGACCGCCGCCTACTACGACACGGCGGACCTGCGCCTGGCCCGTTGGGGCATCACCGTGCGCCACCGCGACGACGACGCCACCGCATGGACGGTGAAGCTGCCCGAAGGCGACGGCGGCCCGGCGCTCGTCCGCCGCGAGGTGAGGTACGAGGGTGGGCCGGCGCGCATACCGACGGGCGTCGTCGACCTGCTTCGAGCCTACGTGCGCCACGATCCGCTCCAGGGGGTGGCCCGCCTGCGCACCCACCGCACGGGGGTGGCGCTCCTGGACGTCGAGGGGCAGGTCGTGGCCGAGGTGGTGGACGACGAGGTCTCGGTTCTCCATGGTGCTCGGATGACCGCTCGCTTCCGGGAGGTGGAGGTCGAGGTCGAAGAGGCCGCTCCTCCCGAGCTGCTCGACGCCGTCGTGGACCGTCTGCGCCAGGCGGGAACGGGCAAGCCAGACCCCACGCCCAAGCTTGTTCGTGCCCTCGGCGCCCGCGCCCTCGAACCGCCGGAGCTCGCAGCCGGTGAGGTCGACGGCGCCTCGAGCACGCTGGAAGCCATCCGCGCCGCCCTGATGGGATCGGTGGCCCGGATGCTGGCCCACGATCCCGGTGTGCGCATCGGGGACAACCCGCGGGACGTCCACCAACTGCGGGTGGGGACCCGCCGCCTCCGATCGGACCTGCGCACGTTCCGGCCCGTCCTCGACGAGGAGTGGTTGACGCCCCTACGTGGTGAGCTGAAGTGGCTCGCCGACGATCTGGGCCGCGTTCGCGACGCCGACGTCCTGGAGGGCCGCCTGCGCCGCCAGGCCGAGGATCTTCCCGCTGACGACGCTGCCGGCCTGGCCCCGCTCCTCGCCGAGCTGGCTGCGGAGCGCGAGGTTGCCCGGGACCACGTACGCCATGCCATGGCCTCCGACCGCTACGCCGACCTCTTGGACCGGTTGGTGTCCGGAGCGTCCGCCCCGCCGGTCGTGCGCGACGCCGACACCCCCGCTCGGGACACGCTGGCGGAGCTGGTCAGCCGTCCCTGGAAGCACCTCCGCAAGGCGGTGGGCGAGCTCACCTCCGACCCGGAGACCGAGGAGCTGCACGGGGTGCGCATCCGGAGCAAGCGGGTCCGCTATGCGGCCGAGGCGGCAGCGCCCGTCGTGGGAGCGAAGGCGCAGAAGTTCGCCGAGGCCGTAGCCGGCGTGCAGGGCGTGCT
>JADDQT010000429.1 GCA_016781225.1 Actinomycetota bacterium | reverse complement strand
GGTGGCGCGCTACCACCGCACCCTGCGTGAGGAGGCCGACACCCTGACCGTGCTGGTGGACGACCTGTTCCAGCTCAGCCGGATCCAGGCCGGAGCTCTGCGCCTCAGCCTGGAGCGCTCCTCCATGGGTGACCTTGTTTCCGATGCCTTGGCCGCGACCGAGCCGATGGCACGGCGCATGGAGATCCGCCTCGAGGGCCGGCTGGAGGAACCCATCCCCGAGCTGGTGCTGTCGATGCCGGAGATCTCTCGTGTCATCCGCAACCTGCTGGAGAACGCCATCCGCCACAGCCGTCCGGGCGGAACCGTCCGGGTGGAGGCCGGCGCCGGGCCGGGCCACGTGTTCGTGTCGGTGACCGACACGTGCGGAGGCATCCCGGCCAAGGAGATCGACCGGGTCTTCGAGACGGGCTTCCGCAGCGCGACGGCCCGGACGCCGGGCCACGACGGAGCCGGCCTCGGCCTGGCCATCGCTCGGGGTTTTGTGGAGGCCCACAGGGGCCGGATCGGCGTGGTCAACCAGAACGGCGGCTGCCGCTTCACCTTCCAGCTGCCCCTCCCGTCGTGAGGGTCCTGGTCACCGGCGGCGCCGGCTTCATCGGCTCCCACGTCGTCGACGCCCTGGTGCAAGAGGACCACCAGGTGGTGGTGCTCGACTCCCTGGACCCTGCCGCCCACGCCTCCATGCCGAGCTACCTCAACCCCGGCGCCGAGTACGTGTGGGAGGACGTTCGCAACCAGGACGCTTGGCTGCGCTGCCTCGACGGCGCGGACGCCGTGTGCCACCAGGCGGCCAAGGTGGGCCTGGGCAAGGACTTCGCCGATGTGAACCAGTACGTCGACGCCAACGACGTGGGCACGGCCGTCGGCCTGGCGGTCCTGCACCGGCAGCGCTTCGCCGGCCGCCTGGTGCTGGCCAGCAGCATGGTGGTCTACGGGGAGGGCCGCTACCGCTGCCCCGAGCACGGGCTGGTGCGGGCCGCGCCCCGCCGCCCCGAGCGCCTGGCGGCGGGATCCTTCGACCCGACGTGTCCCACCTGCGAGCGATGCCTGTCTCCGGAGGCTGTCCCCGAGGAAGCAGCGGCCGACCCCCGAAACGTCTATGCCGCCACCAAGCTCCACCAGGAGCACCTGTGCTTCGCCTGGGGGCAGGAGAGCGGGGCATCGGTGGTGGCATTGCGGTACCACAACGTCTACGGCCCCCGGATGCCCAGAGATACGCCCTACGCCGGAGTGGCCAGCATCTTCCGCAGCGCCCTGGAGGCCGGGGACGCCCCCAAGGTGTTCGAAGACGGCGGCCAGCTCCGGGACTTCATCCACGTGGAGGACGCGGCGCGGGCGAACCTGGCTGCCCTCAGCAGGGAACCCGC
>JADDQT010000428.1 GCA_016781225.1 Actinomycetota bacterium | reverse complement strand
CCGACGCCGCCGGTGCCTCGGCCGGGCCCCCCGACGCCGCCTGACGGTTCCTGGCGCCGCATCCTCGAGGGACCGCCGCCTCCCGACAGGGCGCCCACGCTGCGGGGTTGCGGTCCTCCGCTGAGTGCGCCAAGGTGCTCTCGGCCTCGAAGAGGCGTCACCGGCAGGAGGTAAGGATGAATCCCTTCGGCAAGAGCACGAGCGACAAGGAATGGATGACGGCGCTGCTGCTGTCGATATTCCTGGGAGCGTTCGGCGTCGACCGCTTCTATCTCGGCTACACGGGGCTGGGCGTGGCCAAGCTGCTGACCCTCGGGGGATGCGGCATCTGGTCGATCATCGACATCATCAACATCGCCACCGGGAAGATGACCGACTCCGAGGGTCGAGTCCTCAAGCGCGACTGAGCGACTGAGAAGGCGCGCCCCTGCGCCGGGGTTCACCGGTAGGTCGTGACCAGCTCCAGCAGGGTGCGCACGGCGAAGCCGGTGCCGCCCTTGGTGACGTAGCCGTCGTTGGCCTCGGAGCGCGCCGGGCCGGCGATGTCCAGGTGGGCCCAGGGCACGCCATCGACGAACTCCTGGAGGAACAGGCCGGCCACCAGAGTGCCCGCCTGGCCTCGGGAGCCGATGTTCTTCAGGTCGGCGACCTCGGAGTCGAGCTGGGAGCGGTACTGGCGCGGGAGGGGCAGTGGCCACACGTCCTCGCCGGCTCGCTCGGCGGCGTCCCGCACCCGCTGCACCAGCCCCTCGTCGTTGCCCATGAGGCCGGCGATCTTCTTGCCCAACGCCACCACCTGGGCCCCGGTGAGGGTGGCCACGTCCACGATGGCGACCGGTGCCGCCTCGGCCGCGAGGGAAAGGCCGTCGGCCAGCACCAGGCGGCCCTCGGCGTCGGTGTTGAGCACCTCCACGGTCTTGCCGTTGCGGATGCGCAACACGTCTCCGGGCCTGGTGGCCGTGCCCCCCGGCATGTTCTCGGTGATGGGCAAGATGCCCACCACACGCACCGGCGCCCCGAGAGCCGGCAGGGCCGACATGGTGGCCAGCACGGCCGCCGCCCCCGACATGTCGGTCTTCATGGTCATCATCCCCTCGGCGTCCTTGATTGACAGGCCACCGGAGTCGAAGGTGATCCCCTTCCCCACCAGTGCCACGGTGGGAGCCGCGCTGTCGCCCGGCGGCTCGTACACCAGCTCCACCAGCCGGGGCGGCTGGGCGGA
>JADDQT010000187.1:4136-4806 GCA_016781225.1 Actinomycetota bacterium | reverse complement strand
GACAAGTTCAGCGCGGCCCGTCGTCAGCAGCTGCAGACGATGTGGGGCTCCGAGCAAGGAGCGCTCGGCGACGCGGTGCGGTCGGCGGTGGCGACCGCGGTGCAGCTCTCGCCGATCGCGCAGCAGCGTTACGTCTCTCCCACGGGGGTGACGTATCCGCGGACGTGGCCGGCTGCCGACCTCTCCGACGCCTTGAAGGACAGCGCGCAGCTGATCCGGGCGAACGTCGGGACCGAGGTGATCTCGATCGACTACGGCTCGTGGGACATGCACAGCAACTACGGCACGGCCAGCGGCGGCGAGATGACCGCGATGGTGAGCGGGTTCGCTGCGACGCTGGACGCGTTCCTGCGCGACCTCGCGGACATCCGGTCCCAGGTCACCGTCGTGACCATCAGCGAGTTCGGCCGCCGGGTCGCGGAGAACGGCAACCGCGGGCTCGACCACGGCTGGGGCAACATGATGCTCGTCATGGGGGGTGGCGTGAAGGGCGGGCGGTACTACGGGCAGTGGCCGTGGCTGGGCAAGGACAAGCTCGTCGACGGTGACCTGAAGGTGACCACCGACTACCGCAACGTGCTCGGGGAGATCGTTACGTCGCGGTTCCCGGACCGCTCCGTCAGCAAGGTGTTCCCAGGCGTCACCTACTCTCCGCTCGGACTCATGCGCT
>JADDQT010000187.1:0-3967 GCA_016781225.1 Actinomycetota bacterium | reverse complement strand
GGGAAGCACGACCGGACCCTCGACGGCGGCCGGCGGCCGGCGGCCGAGGCCCACCGCCCGGGCGATGGCCCAGGGCAACATGGTGGGGTCCACCGGTGATACCCAGTGGCCTCCGCCGGCGTCGGATATACCGAGAACCCCATGGGTGGGCGTGGCCCAGGGCGGAGTGAACGACGACCTCGTCGGCCACGAATGTCTCGATCACGATCCTGCGCCGGGAAGCGGCGAGCTCGGTTACCAGCTCGTCCACCCAGCCGGCCAAGCGCCCGTCTACGAGGGCCCCGGCCTCTTCGAGGACAGCGACGTGAGCACGGGCCTGGGGCGTCGCCAGCTCGGCGTTACCCGGGTCCATGGCCAGGATGGTGGCGATGGCCATCTCCGAGTCGGACAGACGAATGCGGCACCGGGCGGTGTCGAGTGCGGCCATCAGTCCCAGAACGTGGCCCTGGCCCAGGCGTCGCTGGCCACGTCGCCGACTCCCTCCACTACCTCTCCGCCGCGTCCCAGGCGTCTCCTGTGAAGTCCGAGGTGGCGTCCCAGGCGTCGGCGCCGAAGTCCTTGATCTCCGACACCGGACGGTCGGGTTCGACCTCCACTGCGAGCTCACGGACTTCGCCATCGGGTGCGTCGACCCGTAGCCAAATGTCCACGTCTACCCAGCCTCCCGTTCCGGTTCGAGCCTAGACCCGGCCGTGTGGCGCACCGGCCTGGTCAGATCCCAAGCTGACGGGGCTCGATCGTCGAGCCGGTTGCTCAGGCGACGATCTCGACGGGTGATCCCAGTGGCAGCATCGACGCCAACCGGGTGATCCCTTCGTTCCCCATGCGGATGCAGCCGGCGCTCACGTCCTTGCCCAGCCCCGCCGGGTCGTTGGTGCCGTGCAGACCGAGGAATCCAGGTCCGCCGGCGAAGGTCTGGTGGACGTCCGAGAAGCCGGACAAGCCGAACGCGAAGGGCCCGTACAGGCCGTTGGGCTCCGGTGGGCGGAGCAGCTCGGTGATGTAGTACTCACCGCCGGGTGTCGGACTGTTGGCCCTACCCACGCCGACGGGTTCCTGGGTGACGACCTTGTCCCCGTTCCAGACGGTGATGCGGTGCGCTCCGAGCTCGATGCGGACGCGGAACGGGGTACGGCCCAGTGTGACGTCGTTCTGGCGGATCCAGCCCTTGCTGCCGTTGGGGCGAACGGGAAGGAGCACTTGGAGCCAACCACTCTGCTGGGCCTTCACCAGGAAGACCCTGGGCGCACCGTCCTCGTTGGGATGGCTCAGCTCCAGCTTGGCGCTCGGGGCCCCGGGCGAGTCGAACACCGGGATGGAAGGCACCTTGGACTGGGCGACGACACTGGGTGCAGGAGCCACGTCGGGACGGACCTCCGCCTGCTCCCCCCGCCCGCAGCCGACGAGCAAGACGGCCAACACGAGGGCGGCGTGGCGCACGCTTCGAGCCACGGCCGGAGAGACTACCGTCGAAACCGCTACCCCAGACCCATTCCGGCGGCAGCCAGCACTTCGCCGACGTCGGCCACCATGCCGGTGAAGAAGGGTCCGAACTCGGCATAGCGGGCCGAGGCCTCGTCGAAGCGCAGGGTGTACACCACGTCCTTGAGGTCGTCGGGGCCGACGCCGAACAGGGTGACCCCCCATTCGTAGTCGTCGAGCCCAGTGGAACCGGTGACCAGCTGCAGCACCCGGCCCCGGAACGCCCGGCCCGACTTGCCGTGGCCGTACATCAGCCGCTCCCGCTCCTCGTAGGCCAGCTCGTACCAGTTCTGTCCCGGGTTCCGTCGCTTGGACATGGGATAGAAGCAGATGGCCCGCATGCCCTCCGGAGGCAGCTGCGGGTGCAGGCGGGGGTTCAACATCTCGGCGGGCATCCCCTTGGCGTACTCCGACACCTCGGTGAGCGACACGTAGGAGCTGACCACCTCGAGCCCAGCGGCCTGGACGCCGGTCTGAAGGGACCGAAGGCGCCACAGGTCGGGACCCAGGGCCAGCAGCCCGACGTCGGCCTTGTGGCCGAGGAGCGAGAAGGCGATCACCTGGTGGTCCTCACCCTGAGCCGCCTTGACGGCCGCGATCACCGCCTCGGCGTCGGCGCCGGCACGAGCCCGGCAGAAGAGGTGGAGCACACCCCAGCCGGTGTCGGGGGAGAGAGCCTCGGGCAAGGCGCCTAGTCCTCCGCCTTGGGCTTGTCGATGGCCGGCTCGAGCTGGAGGCCCTGGCCTTCGCTGGCCCAGACGGGAAGAGGGAGCTCGACCTTGGAGTGGCCTTCGTGGGCGGCGACGGCACGCTGGTGGTACTCCTCGGCAAGAGTCATGAAATCGGGCTGGTGATAGGGCCGGCCGTCGATCAGGGGCCCCCGCTCGCCTTCGATGATGGCCACCACGTCCTCGCCGCTCACCGTCCTGTGGGTCTCGAGGGCGTGGGTGACCGCCAGCACCTCGAAGCGGTTGGCTTCGAGCAGCTGCCATGTGCGGTCGTAGAGACGGGCGAGGTTGGCCTCCACGCGCTGGCCGAAGTCGGTGTCCATGACGCTCCGGTCGGACCCGTCCTCGATGGCCATCTGCGAGCCCGTGATCCCCGCCAGGGTGATCGCCCGGGAAGCCAGGGTGGAGCCCATGCCGGCGAAGCCCTCCATGCGCATGGCGAGGAAGGTGGCGCCGCGCAGGTCGCCCCCCACGCCCTCGGAGTTGTCCCCCCCGAAGAAAAGTCGCTCCCCCGCCAACGAGGCGAGGAACACCATGACGTCGGCCTCCCGCTCCGACTTCCACCCCACGAACTGGTCCTCGGGCGGGATGGAGGACACGAAGCCGCCCACGTCGCCTCGGCGCTCGATGGTGGCCATGTCGATCACCATGTGCTTGCGAAGCCGGTGGGCCACCACCGCGTGGCACGCCTCGTGGAGGGCGACGGCGTGGCGCTCGCGCTCGATGTACTCGAACTCGTCGGGCAGACCGTGCTCCTTGAGCTGCTTGGCCTTCAAGATGTCGGCCCAGGTGATGGCGTCCCGGCCAGCCCGGATGGCCACCACCAGCGCTTCGTTGACGGTGTCCTTGATGGTGGCGCCCGTGGCGTAGGGCGTCATGATGGCCAGCTTGTCGATCTGCTCGTCGTTCAGCTCGTGGCTCACCTTGTCGAGGTAGCCGACGTAGGTGCGCTTGCGGCCCTCCTTGGACGGGTAGCCCACCTTGTAGATGCGGTCGATGCGCCCGGGCCGAAGCAGTGCCTCGTCCAGAGCCTGGGGCATGTTGGTGGCCATCATCACGAGGATCCGGTACTTGGGCGGGGGCTTGGGCCGCATGCCCAGAGCCCGCCGCAGCACCCGGTTGGTGAAGCCGCGCGGCTTCTTCAGGCCGGACAACTCCGCCAGCAGGGCCTGAAGCGTGCCCATGCCGCCGCCACCCATACCCGCGCCCATGACGAACCGGGCCACCAGCGGAGGCCGTCCCCCCTGGGTGCTGCTCGGCTGCTCGGCCCGCAGCACCGAGCCGGCCGCAGGGGGAGAGGCATACCCCAGGCCGTTGCAGGCGCTGAGCGCCTCCCACCCGTTGGGGGAGAACGCTCCCCCGTTCCAACCACCGCTGGCCAGCGCCCCCCGGCTGCCAAGTGAGTCGGCCTCGTCGAAGAAGACGATTACCCCGCCGTAACGGACGGCCAGCTTCCGGAGCTTCCTGAAGAGGGACTTGACCTTGAGGATCCCGACACCAATGAACATGTTGGTGAAGGCCCCTGGGTCGACGAAAACGTAGGGCTTGCCCGTCTCGCCGGCCACTGCCTCGGCCATGAGCGTCTTCCCGGTCCCGGGCGGCCCCCAGAGCAGCAGCCCTCCGGGGACGTAGCCGCCCTTCTCCTCGATGGACTCAGGGTCCTCCAGGAAGACGATGTTCTCCTTCACCCGCTCCACCACGGCGTCCTGGCCCCACACGTCGCTGAAGCGGGTCTTGATGTCGTCGGGGAAGTAGAC
>JADDQT010000427.1 GCA_016781225.1 Actinomycetota bacterium | reverse complement strand
AGACACCTCGGGTAGAGGCTCTTAGCAGTGCCCGGCCGACGGAGGAGGCGTCATGAGCGGGTCTCTGCTCATCCAGCACGCACGGGTTCTCGACGTCGAAGCCGGGACCTACCTCGAGGACCACGACGTGCTGTGCTCTGACGGCCGCATCACGGAAGTGGCCCGGTCCTTACGGGCCGGCAGAGACGTCGGCGTTCTCGATGCGGACGGTGCCGTCATCACCCCAGGGCTCATCGACGCCCACGTCCACGTGACCGCAGCGACGGCGGACCTGGCCGCGCTGACGACCTGGGCGCCCACCTACGTCACCGCCCACACCGCCCAGATCATGAAGGGCATGCTCGGCCGGGGATTCACGACCGTACGTGATGCGAGCGGTGCAGACTACGGCCTCGCTCAGGCGCAGACGGAGGGCTTGCTGGCAGGCCCCCGCGTGCTGTTCTGCGGCAGGGCTCTGAGCCAGACCGGCGGCCACGGTGACGCCCGTTCCGCCGGTCAGCACGAGCGCTCGGACCACCCGTGCTGCTCCGGCCTCGGGCGGGTGGTCGACGGAGTGGACGAGCTGCGCGCCGCAGCGCGCGACGAGCTGCGAAAGGGGGCCCACCACCTGAAGGTCATGGCATCAGGCGGCGTGGCCTCTCCCACGGACCGGATCGACTCGACGCAGTACTCATCGGACGAGCTCAGGGCCGTCGTCGAGGAAGCGGAGGCCGCCAACCGCTACGTCGCGGCGCACGCCTACACCGCCCGCGCCATGAACCGGGCCCTTCGTGCAGGGGTCCGCTCCATCGAGCACGGCAACCTGCTCGATGACGAGAGCATCCGCCTGTTGCTCGCTCAGGACGCCTTCCTCGTCCCCACGCTGGTGACCTACTGGGCCCTAAAGGAAGAAGGCATGGAGCACGGGCTTCCCCGGGACAACTGGGAGAAGGTCGACCCGGTACTCGGAGCCGGCATCGAGGCGCTGGAGCGGGCGGCAGCAGCCGGCGTGCAGATCGTCTACGGCTCCGACCTGCTCGGCGGGATGCACCGTCACCAGGCGCGCGAGTTCCGCATCCGCGCCGATGTGCAGCCCGTGATCGAGGTCCTGCGCTCGGCCACGACTGTTGCAGCTGCACTGCTGGGTCTCAGCGGTGAGGTAGGGGTGGTGGCGCCGGGTGCCCACGCCGACATGTTGCTCATCGACGGTGATCCGTTGACGGACGTCGGCGCGCTGGCTGACCCAATACGTCACCTGCGGTGTGTCATTCAAGGCGCGCGTGTCGTCGTCGACCACCGCTGAGGCTGCTACCTGCCGGCGGGAGTGTCGATGCGGCTGCGGTGCCGCACGTGCGATGCCACCGCAGCCACCGCATCCA
>JADDQT010000186.1 GCA_016781225.1 Actinomycetota bacterium | reverse complement strand
CGTCATCTGCGTCGGTGCCGTCATCCGGGGTGCCACCGGCCACTACGAGCACGTGGCCGGCCAGTGCGCTGCCGGCCTGCAGCGGGTCCAGCTCGACACCGGCGTGCCCGTGGTCTTCGGCGTGCTCACTACCGACACCACCGAGCAGGCCCAGGAGAGAGCGGGGGGCAAGGCGGGGAACAAGGGATTCGAGGCCGCGGCCGCGGCCATCGAGATGGCCGACCTCCTGCGCCAGCTGCCCAAACGATCCGAGGGTTAGTACATGCTTCGCCTGGTGCTGCCCAAGGGTTCCCTGGAGAGGGCCACCCTGGAGCTGTTCGAGGCCGCCGACCTGCCGGTTCAGCGGTCCTCGAACGTCGAGTACAGGGCCACCATCCCCGACCCCCGTATCGACGACGTCAGCATCCTGCGCCCCCAGGAGATACCCCGTTACGTCGCCACAGGGCTGTTCGACCTCGGCATCACCGGCCGGGACTGGATCGAGGAGACGGCCAGCGACGTCCTGTCGCTCGGCGAGCTCCACTACTCGAAGGCCACCGCCCGTCCTGTCAACGTCGTGCTGGCGGTGGCGCAGGACGCGCCGGTGCAGGCCGTGGGCGACCTGCCGTCCGGCGTGCGGGTGCAGACCGAGTACCCCGAGCTCACGCGCCGCTTCCTCGAGAAGCACGGTGTGGACGCCGACATAACCCTTTCCTACGGCGCAACCGAGGCCAAGGTGCCAGACATCGCCGACGCCGTGGTGGAGATCACCGAGACCGGCCGAGCGCTTCGAGCCGCCGGCCTGCGAATCGTCGACACCGTGCTCGTGTCCTACACCGAGCTGATCGCCAACCCCCTCGCCTACGACGACCCCGCCAAGCGCCACGCCATGAGCCAGATCCTCACCCTTCTCCAGGGGACCCTCGAAGCGCGGGGCAAGGTGCTGGTGAAGCTGAACGTGGGTGAGGCCGACCTTCCCGAGGTCATCGAGCTCCTCCCCGCCCTACGGTCGCCGACGGTCTCCAAGCTGTTCGGGGAGGAGGGTTACGCCGTGGAGACGGTGGTTCCCAAGTCGCAGATCAACACCCTCATCCCCGCCCTGGAGGACCACGGGGCCACCGACATCATCGAGCTGGCCATCTCCAAGATCGTCCACTGACGCTCGGTTGCGGCGCCGAGACGCAACTAGGTTGGCAGAGTGAAGGAACCCTTCTCCACGTGGGCCGGTGCCGG
This sequence comes from Actinomycetota bacterium, assembly GCA_016781225.1. Taxonomy (GTDB): domain Bacteria; phylum Actinomycetota; class Acidimicrobiia; order Acidimicrobiales; genus YB1-3. The sequence continues at coordinate 3,604 of JADDQT010000186.1, read as the reverse complement.
AGGATGACCACAGTGGCGCCCGAACGCCTTCCATCCGGCTCAGGGAGGGCGTTTTCGTCGTCGGCTGAAGACGTCGCCCCCACGACAAGGGGGATCGTGCTGGTGGGGGCCGTGGCCGCGTGCGCCCTGGCCGTCAGTTGGCGCATCGGGAACAAGAGCATGTGGCTGGACGAGTCACTGAGCTTCCACTGGTCACGCCTGAGCCCGGGGCAGCTGCTCCACCAGGCATCGGTCCGCGAGCCGAACATGAACCTCTACTACCTGATGCTCAAGGGCTGGCGAGTGCTCGGCGACTCGGAGGCCGCGATGCGAAGCCTCTCCGCCGTCGCCGCCGTGTCGTGCGTGACTCTGCTGTTCATCGTGGGTAGGCGGTTGCTCGGTGCCCGCACCGCTCTGGTCGCCGCCGTCCTGCTCTCGGTGCACGGCTTCCTCCTACAACATGCCCAGCAGGTGCGGGGCTACACGTTTGGCGTGCTCGTGGTCCTGGCTGCCAGCTATTGCTTCGTCGCCGGGATCGAGCGGCCGGCAGTCCTCCCCTGGGTGTCGTACGGGCTGCTCATGGGGGTGGCCGCGTACGTCCACCTCTTCGCCCTCTTCGTGCCCATCGCCCACGGCGTGTCGGTACTGGCCCTCCCCGAGAGGCGACGGCCGTGGCTTCACATGCTCGTCGCCGGTGCCGCCATGTCCCTTCTCGTCTCGCCGCTGCTGTACTGGTCTGCACGCTCCGGGGGATTGGACTGGGTCCAGTCGCCGACCCCGGGCGCGGTCAAGGACCTGGTGCGGTCCATGGCCGGTGGTGACGGAGGGCTGCTCCTTCTCCTCGTCATCGCACCGGCCTGGCTGCTCGGCTGCGCTCGGGCGGCGCGGGCGTGGAAGGAGCGCACCCACTCGGAGGAGATGGCGTGGCGACATGCCTTCGTCGTGAGCTGGCTCGCGGTCCCTCCCGGCCTGATGCTGGCCGTCTCCCTGCTCAGGCCCATCTTCGTCCCCCGTTACGCCATCTTCTCGCTGCCTGCGGCCGTCCTGCTGGCAGCTGCCGGCCTGTGTTCGCTGCGCAGCAGACCGGTCTTCGTCGTGGCCATGACGGCGGCCTTGGTCCTTTCCTTCCGGAGCCTGGCCCTCACCTACCGGGCGCAGCCCATCGAGGACTGGCGAAGCGCCGAGCGCTACGTCGCGAGCCACCTACGGGAGGGGGACGCGGTGCTGTTCTCTCCCCCGTACGTCCGCTACCCCTTCGAGTACTACGCCCTTCAGGGAGGTCCGCCCCGAGCGGACCTCCCTCTGCAAGCGCAGGCCGAGCACGAGGAAGTGGTCGAGCAGACCCGACGCGAGGAGCACCGCCGAGTCTGGTTGGTCGTCAGCCAGGAAGCGGGGGAGCGGAGCCGGACCGGCCAAGAAGTCACCGACACCCTGGCCCGGCGCGGCACCGTTGTCGACGAGCAGGGCTTCACCGAGGTGCGTGTGGTGCTCTACGACATGGGCGAGGACCCGCAGCGCAGGGGACCGGGGACGAGCCCATGACCGTGCCCTCCGGGACCATCGACCTTGGCACCATCGCCGACTTCGACGAGCACAGGGGCGTGGGCACCGTGGAGAGCAGCGACGGCCGGCGCCTCCTATTCCATTGCACCGCCATCGCCGACGGCAGCCGCAGCATTGATGTGGGTGCCAGAGTGGTCTTCCAAGTGACAGCCGGCCATGGGGGCCACTGGGAGGCGACCTCGGTTACGAAGCTGGCCTAGGGAGTCGGCGGCGGCTGCGGGCCGGAGGAAGCACCGGCATCGGCGTCACCGCCGCTCGCATGCGCTCCCTGGATCTGCACGAAGGCCAGACGGAGGCTGGCCAGCCCTTCCTGGAGCTGGGCCTCCTCCTCACCCAGGCGGCCGGTCATGGCCCCGAGCAGAGCGGCAAGGGCGTCGATGGCCAGCCGAGCCTGGTCGAGCCGCGGGGGCTGCAGCGAGAGGTGCAGGGCGGCCAGCTCGAACATCCCGAAGCAGTGGTTGGCCACCACCAGCTCCACCGGAGTCTCGGCGAGCTCCTGGCGCAGCTCCGCCATCCTGGTCTGCAGCTCCTCCTCGGTGGCCGGCGCCTCGCCCCCTGCCGTCCCCCCGGGAGCCACCTGCGGTTCCGAGGGGGGTGTCCCCGGCGCCGGCTGGGAGGGCCGACCCTCGGGCTCCGGCCGGCCCACCGGCCGCTCTCCACCTGGTGTCCAGATCGTGCTCACGCTGGTACCCTAGGCCAGCAGGACGGACGGAAGCGGGGGCCGGGGGGCTTCCCACTCGGCCACCGAAGTCTGGTGCGTCGGGTCGAATGACCGCACTCAGCGGGCGTTGCTTCCAAGGGACAGGTATCCCTCCCGCCCGATTTGGCGTTGACACCCCCCAGCAGGCAGTCCCCCCGAGCCCAGATCCCCGTACAAGGAGAACGTCGCATCGCCGCAAACAGTGACAGCGAGCCAAGGATCAACGACCGGATCCGGGCTCGTGAGGTGCGCCTCGTAGACGCCGACGGTGCTCAGCTGGGCATCAAGACCGTGCCCGAGGCCATGCAGATCGCCCGGGAGGCGGACCTGGACCTCGTGGAGGTGGCGCCCATGGCCAACCCCCCGGTGTGCCGGATCATGGACTACGGGAAGTTCAAGTTCGACGCTGCCCAACGAGCCAAGGAGTCGCGGCGGAAGAGCACCAACGTCAGCATCAAGGAGATGAAGTACCGGCCCAAGATCGGTCCCGGCGACTTCGACACCAAGACCCGGCAAGTGGAGAAGTTCCTCGGCCAGGGGCACAAGGTGAAGGTCACCATCATGTTCCGGGGCCGGGAGCTCAGTCATCAGGAGAGGGGTTTGCAGATCCTCGACCGGGTGGCGGAGACGGTGGGCGGGATCGCCAAGGTGGAAGCGGCACCCAAGGTGGACGGCCGCAACATGATCATGGTGCTGGCGCCCGACAAGCGGGCCAAGGGGACGGGCAACGAGAACGGCAGCGGCGAGTGACGAGGGAGGCGACGCAATGCCGAAGATGAAGACCGACAGAGGGGCGGCCAAGCGGTTCAAGGTCACGGGCACGGGCAAGATCCGTCGCCGCCAGGCATTCCGCTCGCACCTCCTCGAGAAGAAGTCGTCGGTTCGCACCCGGCGGCTGGGCCGGGAGGCCGAGCTGAGCAGTTCCGACGCCAAGCAGGTGAAGCGCCTGCTCGGGCTCTGAGAGGAGGGTCATGGCCAGGGTCAAGCGTTCCGTCCACGCCAAGAAGCACCGTCGTGCCATCCTCGAACAGGCGCGGGGGTACTACGGGAACAAGAGCCGGAGTTACCGCGCCGCCAACGAGCAGGTCATGCACTCCCTGCAGTACGCCTACCGTGACCGGCGTGCCCGCAAGGGTGACTTCCGCCAGCTCTGGATCCAGCGCATCAACGCCGCCGCCCGCCAGCACAACATGAGCTACAGCCGCTTCATGGCCGGGCTGCACAGGGCCGAGGTCGACGTGGACCGCAAGATGCTGGCCGATCTGGCGGTCCGCGATCCCGCCGCCTTCGCCGCCTTGGTGAAGGTGGCCCAGGACGCCCACACGCAGTCCTGAGCGCACCGGCCGGCGGGCTGGGGTACCG
>JADDQT010000185.1 GCA_016781225.1 Actinomycetota bacterium | reverse complement strand
CTCCTACCTGGCGCCCATCGGTTTCGCCGCCGACGCCGCCGGCCCCGGGCTGCACGACGTGCTGCCTCCCTCGTTCCGTCCCGATGCCACCTCCGAGATCGACCTGGTGGAGGAGGTGGCCCGGCATCACGGCTACTCCCGCGTGGGGCGCACGGTCCCCTCCAGCCCCTTCGTGGGAGCGCTCACGCCCTACCAGCGCAACCGGCGCCGCCTCCGCGACGTGCTGGCCGGAGCAGGCGTCAGCGAAGCCGTCTCCCCGCCCCTAGTCGGGCCCGGTGACCATGAGCGGGCCGGACTGGAGGGCGACGTCATCGAGGCCACCGATCCGCTGGCGCGCGAGGAGTCGGTGTTGCGGCGGTCCCTGCTGCCGGGCCTGTTGAAGGCCGTCGCCTTCAACGCGTCGCATCGCAACCCGGGCGTCGCCCTGTTCGAGATCGGCCACGTCTTCGCCCCCTCCGCCGACCGGGACGCGCCGTTGCCCGACGAACGGGAGCGGGTAGCGGTAGCGCTCGCAGGTCCGGACGGAGCTCCCGCGGCCAAGCGCGTGCTCGACGTGGTGCTCGATGGTCTGGGCATTCGGGGGAGCCGGCTGGAGGCGGCCCAGGCGCCAGGTTTGCATCCCACCCGTACGGCCCGACTGGTGCTCGGGGAACGGGCGGTGGGCTACGTCGGCGAGGTCGACCCCTCGGTGCTGGAGGCCTTCGGGATCGAGGGGCGACTGGGGTGGATAGAGGTCGACCTGGAGCTGCTGCTGCCCAGGGAACGGATCTACGTGCCGGCCCGGCCGGTGAGCAGGCATCCCTCCAGCGACATCGATCTCGCCTTCGTGGTCGACGACGCCGTGCCCGCGGCGGCGGTGGAGTCCACGCTGCGAGAGGCGGCCGGCGAGCTGCTGGTCGACCTGCGCCTGTTCGACGTCTTCCGTGACACCCGACTGGGAGACCGGCGCCGCAGCCTGGCCTACCGGCTCCGCCTCCAGGCCATGGAGCGCACCCTCACCGATGCCGAGGTGGCCGAGCTTCGCCGGCGCTGCATCGACGCCGTGCACACGGCGCACGGCGCCGAGCTCCGGGGTTGAGTGGCTGGGGGGCTCCGCTGCTCAACGTCAGTTGAGCGCCCAGCGGTTGCGCGGCCGCAGGCCGGCTCGCCGCCCAACGTCAGTTGAGCGCCGGGTCGGCGGGGAAGCCGGCATAGAGCGCCACCCTTCCCTTCTGGCGCCGGAGCACTCGGCGCCAGAGATCCAGCGGCTCGGAGGACAGAGCGTCCTCGGGCTCGGAATGAACGAGGAACCAGGCCCCGTCCGCTATCTCGGCCTCGAGCTGTCCGGGGGCCCATCCGGCGTGGCCGGAGAAGACCCGGATCTCTTCGATGGGTTGATCCACCTCGTGGGGGCTCTTGGCGATGTTCAAGGCCCCGATCCGTCCGAAGATGGGCGTCCAGGCGTCGCTCTGGTCGTCGCCCTCCGCCCGGGCCAGGCAGATGGCCGATCCCTGCCCCACCGGCCCACCGAAGAAGACGACCGGGGGGTGGGCGGCGAACGGCTCCCAGTCCGGGGCCGGGCCCCTGAGCTCCATCTCGCTCGGACGGTTCAGCACCAGGCCCAAAGCGCCCTCGGCGCCGTGCTCGAGCATGAGGATCACGGTGCGGTCGAAGGCCGGTTCCCGCAGCGATGGAGTGGCGACGAGCAGCCGGCCCTTCATCGAGGTCGTGCCCATGGCTCTCCGATTCTCGCGCCCCTCGACGCGCCGCTGGCCCATCGTTCCCAGAGGCTGCATGCTCGCGGGGAGGAGGAGAGGAAGGAGGAGCCATGAGCCCGAGTCCCGATCCGCGGGGTCCGTGGTACTGGTGCTTCAACCACCAAAGACCCGAGCCGGAGGGCGAGCAGTGCGCTGGTGAGGACCGCCTTGGCCCGTACCCCACCCGTGAGGAGGCGGTGAACTGGCGGGCCAAGGCCGACGCCCGCAACGAGCGATGGAAGCAGCAGGACCGGGAATGGGAAGGCGAGGACGAGGACGGCAACACCTAGAGCCATCGGCCGACTGCATGAAGATGCAGCTGCGTGTATGATGAGCCGGTGTACAGGGTCGGGATCTACGGCGCATCGGGTTACACCGGCGCCGAACTGCTGCGGTTGTGCGCCGGTCACCCCGACCTCGACGTGGTGCTGGCCACCGCCGAGAGCCGGTCGGGAGCCCGAGCGGCCGAGGTCTACCCCAGTCTGGCCGGCGCCTACCCCGGGCTGGTCTTCACCGACGCCGACCCCGCAGCAGCGGAGGGCCTCGACCTGGTCTTCCTGGCCCTGCCCCACGGCACGTCGCAGCGGCTGGTACCCGACCTGCGCAAGCGGGTGCCAACGGTGGTGGATCTGGCCGCGGACTTCCGACTGAGGGACGCCTCCCTCTACCCTCGCTGGTACGGCGAGGAGCACACTGCTCCCGAGCTGCTTCCGGACTTCTGTTTCGGCCTCCCCGAGCTGTTCCGCGACGAGATCGTCGGCGCTCACCTCGTGGCCGCGCCCGGTTGCTACGTCACGACTGCGTCGCTGGCCCTGGCCCCGCTCGTCCGCGCCGGGGCCATCGAGACCACGGGTGTGGTGGTGGACGCCACCAGCGGCGTATCGGGCGCCGGACGGACCCTGCGCCAGACGAGCCACTTCTCCACAGTGAACGAGGACTTCACCGCTTACGCCGTGATCGACCATCGCCACACACCCGAGATCGAGCAGGCGGTTGGCGCCCAGGTCCTTTTCACCCCACACCTTGCCCCCATGACCCGGGGGATCCTCGCCACGTGCTACGCCCGGCCCACCGGCGGTTCGGATCCCCTTGCGCTGCTCGCCGACTTCTACGCCGAGGAGCCCTTCGTGGTAGTGGACGAGCGGCCACCGTCCACCAAGGCCACCTACGGCTCGAACTGCGCCCATCTCACGGCTCGCCACGACCCGCGGACCGGGTGGGTGGTGGTGCTCTGCGCCCTGGACAACCTGGTGAAGGGAGCCTCCGGCCAGGCGCTCCAGTGCGCCAACCTCGCCCTCGGCCTGCCCGAGACTGCGGGGCTGCCACTGGTCGGCGTGTATCCGTGACGGGCCTGCACCAATGAGCGTCACCGCCGCCGACGGCTTCGTGGCCAACGGCACGGCGTGCGGCATCAAGCCCGGCGGCCAGCCCGATCTGGCCCTCGTGTCCACCGAGGATGGACGGCCCGTCCCGGCCGCCGCCGTCTTCACCCCGAACCTGGCTACCGCCGCGCCCGTCGAGGTGAGCCGGACGCATCTGGCACAGACGGGCGGGAGGGCGGCGGCCGTCGTCCTCAACAGCGGCAACGCCAATGCCGCCACCGGCCCCGACGGACGGGCCTGCGCCGAGGAGACGTGTGCCATGGTCGCCCACGGCGTGGGATGTGAGGCCGGGGAGGTGCTGGTGTGCTCCACCGGTCTCATCGGGATCCCGCTGCCCATGGCCCCTCTGCGAAGGGGCGTGCCGGCGGTGGTGGGCGGCCTCGGCCCAAAGGGGGGCGGCGCGGCGGCCAACGCCATCCTCACCACCGACACCCACGCCAAGGAGGTCGCCGTCCACGGCGACGGCTTCACCGTGGGCGGCATGGCCAAGGGGGCAGCCATGCTGGCGCCCCACCTGGCCACCATGCTGGCCGTGCTCACCACCGACGTCGAAGTGTCGCCCTCCGACCTCCACCGGGCCCTGCAATCGGCCGCCCGTAACTCGTTCAACGCCCTCTCGGTGGACGGCTGTACGTCGACGAACGACACCGTCATAGTGCTGGCAAGTGGACGGCGGGGGCCGATCGGCCAGGACGCCTTCACCGATGCCCTCACCTGGGCCTGCATCGACCTGGCCGAGCAGATGGCAGCCGACGCCGAGGGCGCCACCAAGCTGGCCCGGATCACGGTGACGGGGGCCATGTCCGACGAGGAGGCCCAGGCTGCGGCCCGCAAGGTGGCCGACAGCCTCCTCGTGAAGTGCTCCCTGTACGGGCAGGATCCCTACTGGGGCCGGGTGATCAGCGAGCTCGGATCGGCCGGCGTGGGCTTCGACCCGGAGCTGGTGAGCGTGGCCTACGGCGACGAGGTGGTGTGCCGCAACGGCGTGGCCGCCTCTCACGACCCGTCGCTGGTCGCCGACCACCTGCGGCAGGACCACGTCACCATCACCGCCGACCTCGGCCTGGGCACGGGCTCAGGGATGGTCGTGACCAGCGACCTCACCCACGCATACGTGGACGAGAACATGAGGACGTCCTAGGCATGGAGGACCGGTGACGCCGGAGGAGAAGGCCGGGGTTCTTGCCGAGTCGCTGCCCTACATCCGCCGCTTCTGGGGAAAGGTGGTGGTGGTCAAGTACGGCGGCCATGCCATCGGCGACGAGAAGTCCGTCGCCGGCTTCGCCGAGGACATAGTGCTCATGCGTTCGGTCGGCATGCGCCCTGTGGTCGTCCACGGCGGCGGGCCACAGATCGGTGCCCTCATGAAGCGGCTCGGGATGATCCCCGAGTTCCGTGACGGGCTGCGGGTCACCGACGCCGACACCTTGGACGTGGCACGCATGGTGCTGGTGGGAAAGGTGAACCGGGACCTGGTGGCCGCCGTCAACGTCCACGGGCCCCTGGCCGTGGGGCTCTCCGGTGAGGACGCCGGGCTCATCACGGCCAGCGCCAGTGCCGACCCCGAACTGGGCTTCGTGGGGGACGTGGCGGCCATCGACCCCACCATCGTCGAGCGCCTGCTGGCGGAGGCGCTG
>JADDQT010000184.1 GCA_016781225.1 Actinomycetota bacterium | reverse complement strand
ACCCACTACATTGACGAGGCCCAGCATCTCGCCGACCGCGTCGCCATCATCAAGGACGGCCGCATAGTGGCCCAGGGCAGGCCGGCGGAGCTGGCCGGCGCGGACCGGGCGGCAACGTCCATCCGCTTCCCCCTCCCAGAGGGCGTGGGCGTGGGTGAGCTGCCCGCCGGGATCGCGCAGCTGGCCACCGACCACGGGGGCCGGGTGGAGATCGCCAGCCGGCAGCCGGTTCGCGACCTGGCCGAGTTGTGCGGGTGGGCGCTGCAACGAGGGGTCGAGCTGGACGGCCTGGAGGCGGTGCGGCCGAGCCTGGAGGACGTCTACCTCGACCTGACCGGGGCGTCTGAGACATGACCATGGCGCGCCTCGTGTGGCACCAGTACCGCTACGACCAGCGCACCTTCTGGCGGGAGCCGGCCGCCGTGTTCTTCACGGTCGCCCTGCCCCTCATCTTCCTGTTCATCTTCGTGTCCATCTTCGGCAACGAGCCCATCGAGGCAGGTGGGAAGGAGATTCCTGGATCGACGTACTACGTGCCGGGCATCGTGGCCCTGGCCATCATCTCCGCCACCACCGTCAACCTGGCCATCTCCATGACCAGCCTCCGGGAGCGGGGCACCCTCAAGCGGGTGCGGAGCACCCCACTGCCTCCATGGGTCTTCATGGCCGGCCGCCTCCTCACCGCTCTGGCCGTCTCCGTCCTCATGGTCGCGCTGGTCACACTGCTCGGACGCCTCGTGTACGGCGTCGCCGTGCCGACGAGGACCCTTCCCGGCCTGGTCCTCGCCGTCGTCGTCGGCACCGCCGCCTGCTGCTGCCTGGGCTTTGCCCTGACGGCGATCATCCCCAGTGAGAACGCCGCGCCCGCCGTCACCAACGCCCTCGTCCTTCCCCTCTACTTCTTCTCCGGCATCTTCATCCCGAACGACGACATCCCCCGGGGCATGCGGATCGTGGGCGACCTGTTCCCGGTGAAGCACCTCTTCGAGGCTCTGCTCGCCGCCTTCAACCCCCTCACCAGGGGCGCAGCGATCGAGGGCGTCCACCTGCTCGTGCTGGCTGCCTGGGGGCTGGTGGGCCTGGTCATCGCCATCCGCACCTTCCGCTGGTCGCCGGCGGGGTCCTAGGTCGGGAAGTTCAGGCCCTCTGGGAGCTCGGGCGGGGGTGGGAGTGAGATGCTCTTCACCACCGTCCGGATCTCCTCGGGCAGGCTCTCCACCGGGAGCTGGTCCCCTCCGTCGGCAGTGGTGACGGGGGCGAAGAACCGCTCCTCGTCGACCAGCAGGCGTTGCCCGAAGAACTGCTCGAAGTAGGACCGGCGCGCCGCGATGGAGAAGGTCCTGCCGATAGGGGCGTGTATGTCGAACTTCTCCTTCTCGAAGTAGCGCTTGGCCTGCGCCATGGCGTTCTCCTGAGGAGGGTCGCCCTGACCGGGGACAGGAGTACCGGCCGGCTCTCCCTTGCTCGGGGCCGGGGCCGGGTCCAGGCCGAGGTCCACACCGGCGAGCATGCCCGCCGCCTCCGACACCATGCTTGTCGGGTCTCCCACGGCCGCACCCTCGGAGGCGGCTTCCTCCCGCAGCTCCACCACGGCCGAGACCATCGGGTCGAGCCCGTCGCCTTCGAAGTCGGGATCGGGTTCCATGGCGGCAGCTTAGGACCGGCGATGTCGTGCGAGCGTGGCGGTGACCTCGGCCACCGTGGGGTCGGCTTCGGCCTCCTCCAGCAGCTTGGGCAGGGCGAGGGACCAGTTGGGCCGCTCCTCTGTGGTCCCCGGCACGTTGGGCCGCTCGCTCACCAACAGTGCGTCGTCGAGGGTCGGGGTGACCACCGCGCTCGGTGCCTCTGCCAGCAGCTCGTAGGCGCCCAGAACGGCCTCCCTCACCGGCGCGTCCTCGTCGACGCCACTCCACTCACCGAGGCGCCGCCGGAGCTCGAGGCTTCCCCCCACGTTCGGGTCGAGGCCCAGACGCTGCTGCTCCTCCAGATCGGTCCCGGACCACAGGCCGGCGACGGTGGGCAGATCGTGGGTGGTCACCGCTCCCAGGGACCGGAGCGGGAAGCGGCGGGGCGGTTCGGATTCGAACCACATGAGCCGGTACGACAGCACGTCCCGGCGTCCGAGCTCTTCCCTGACGAATTCCTCCACCGTCCCCAGGTCCTCCCCCACCACGAAGGCGCCTGCTCGCTGGCTCTCGAGGGCGAGGATCCCGAGGGTTTCCTCGTAGGGGTAGCGCACGTAGGTGCCCTCGGCCGGACCGGCGCCGGCCGGGATCCAGAACAGGCGGAACAGCCCCATGACGTGGTCGATCCGAAGCCCGCCCGCATGGCGGAACCCAGCCCGCAGGGTGCGGATGTAGGGCTCGTAGGCGGCGGCGCGCAACCGCCAGGGATCGAAGGGCGGCAGGCCCCAGTCCTGGCCCTGGGTGTTGAAGGCGTCGGGAGGAGCACCCACCTTGACACCGGAGGCGATGCAGTCCTGCCACAGCCAGGCGTCGGCTCCGGCCGGATCCACGCCGATGGCCAGGTCCTGGATGAGGCCCACCTGCTCACCGGCGGACTCGAGCTGGACGTCGAGGAGCCACTGGAGCCATTGGTGGAAACGGATGCGGCGGTGATGTTCGTCCACGAAGCCGAGGATCTCGGGGCCTTCGGGGTCACGAAGACCGGCCGGCCACTCCCACCACGGTGCGCCGTGGTGCTCCACGAGCACGCAGAAGGTGGCGTACGCCGCCAGCGCCGGCCCCTGCTCGGCGCAGTAGGCCTCGAACGCAGGGTCACCGCCGAATCCCTCCCAGACCCGCTGGAGGGCATCCATCTTGAGGCGCCACACCGCATCCCGGTCGATCCGCCTGTCGTCATTCAGAGCCCGCCCGGCCGCGGCCGGCCCCTCGAGGTCCGCTCCCAGCTCATGGGCCCCTGGCACGTCCTCCACCCGGAGGTAGAGCGGGTTCCTGAAGCACCGGCTCGATGGGTAGTAGGGGCTGGCTTCCTGGCTGGGCGTCGGCAGCGGTGCGTGCAGTGGGTTCACGATCACCACGCCTGCACCCTGGTCGGACGACCATCGGGCGAGCCGGCCGAGGTCTGCCAGGTCGCCCATGCCCCAGCTCTGTGCCGAGCGCAGGGCGTAGAGCTGGACCGCCCAGCCCCACGTCCTCAGCTGCTCCGGCAGGAAGCACACGCCGGGGCTCACCACGAGGAGCCGGTGGTGGCCGTCCTCCTCTCGTCGCATGTGGTGGTAGCCGAGGGGCAGGTCGGGCGGGAGGGAGCCCTCGACGGCCAGGTCGGCCCCGTCCTCGGTGCTTAGGCGCCACCTGCCCTCGACGGCCCGGGCCTGGCCCCTACCGACCACCCACACGGGATCGTCCGGCCCTTTGCCCGGGGGCGCAGGCCGGCCCTCGGAGCCCATCGCAGCCAGGATTGCGTCCACAGTGGAAGACGGAGCTCGGCGCTGCTCGCCGTTGGTGTCCTGGTAACCAGGGGCGATGCCCCAAGCAGTCGAGGCGCTCTGGGCCTCGCTCGGCGATGGCTCGCTCATCGGGACCCCATCCTTCGGATGGCGCCCATGAACAGACGCGCCGTGCTCATTGGAACGCTCGCCATGCCTCGCTCACCGACCCTTTGTAGCGCAGGCTGCCTACGCTCAGCCTGAGTGCCGGCTGCTCCCGTTCGACGTCGCCTTCTCGCGCAGCAGCTTCTGCATGCGCAGGCGCGTGCCGCCCGTCTCGGTCGGCGACTCGAGCTGCACCGTGGTCATCAGCGTGCGGATCATGTGCAGGCCCCGGCCGGAGGTGTCCTCGGGACCGGGCGCTCGGCGGGTCGCCTCCAAGGCGTCGAAGCCCACACCGTCGTCCTCCACCTGCACCGTGACGGTGTCGTGCGAGATCTCGGCCCGCAGGCGGATGGTGCCCGGCACACCGCTCGGGAAGGCGTGCCTGATCACGTTGGCGCACGCCTCGTCCAGGGCCAGCACCACGTCGGCCCGGTCGTCGGCCTCGGCCCCCACGTCCTCCAGGTATCCGGACACCGCCTTGCGCGTCCTCGGCAGAAGCCGGGCGTCGGCAGGCAACTCGAGTTGGAGGACCAACTGGGTAGTCATGACCCCTCCGGTTCGCACGGTCTCGGTTCCAGTACCCTGCCCCTGGCCAGGGCAAACTGCTGAGCGTGAGCAAGGTGCTGGTCGGTGCCTCTTCGTGGTCGGCGCGCTCGCTGGTACACGACAGCCGTTGGTACCCCCGCCGCTCCATGAAGGCGGCTCAGCGCATCGCCTACTACACCGACCGCTTTCCCATCGTGGAGCTGGACGCCACCTACCGCTTCCCCCCCACGCCTGACTTGGCGCGGCAGTGGGTGGACCGCACGCCGTCGGGTTTCGTGATCGACCTCCAGGCCTGGACGCTCCTCACCGGCAACGCCACGCTCCCCGACTCGCTGTGGGAGGACCTGCGACTCGAGGTCCGTCCCGAGCTGCGCGACCGCCGCCGCCTCTACCTCGGCCATCTGAGCAACGACGGCCGAGCCGAGGCGTGGCGGCGGTTTCGCCACGCCATCCAGCCCCTCGTCGATGCCGGCCGTCTGGGCGCGGTGATCCTTCGCTATCCCCATTGGCTGCGCCCGGGTGAGACGGGCCGGGAGCTCATGTCCGAAGCCCGCCGCCACCTCCAGGGCCTCCGCCTGGCCGTCGAGCTTCGCAACCACCACTGGCTGGAGGAGGACTGCCGGGAATCCACCCTTGCCTTCTTGGAGGAGGAGGACCTGGCCTTCGTCTGCGTGGACTCGGCGCACGGCCCGCCGGTCGTGGCCACCACCACCGAGCTGGCGGTGGTGCGCCTGGGC
>JADDQT010000426.1 GCA_016781225.1 Actinomycetota bacterium | reverse complement strand
ACAACGCGCCCGAAGGCGCGGTCAACGACATGAGCCATCACGCCGCCGACCGTCCCGAGCTCACGGTCGTGCACGTCACCCACTTCAACCGACTGTTCTGGGACACCGGCACCACGCCAACGCGGGTCATCGAGCATGGCGTGGTGGACCCGGGGCATCGCTACACCGGAGAGATGCCTCGGGCCGCGGTCGTGATCAACGAGGCCGGGCGGCGGGGCCGGGTCACGGGCACGGACCTGCTTCCCCTCCTGGGCCGGGACGTGCCCCTGGACCTGTTCGGGATGAGGGCCGGCGAGCTCGACGGCCGGCTGGGCCCGTCTTCGTCCTGCATTGAGGACCTGCCTCAGGCCCGGCTGCACGTCGAGATGGCCCGGCGGCGGGTGTACCTGCATCCCGTGCGCTGGACGTCGCTCGGACTGTCGCTGCTGGAGGCTATGCACCTGGGCATGCCCGTGGTCGCGCTGGCCACCACCGAGGTGGCTGAGGCCGTGCCCGCCGAGGCCGGGGTGGTCACCAACCGCCTCGACGTGCTCGCCGGCGAGCTGCGGCGGCTGGTCAACGAACCGGAGGAGGCCAGCCTCCTGGGCAAGGCCGCCAGGGCGGCAGCGCTCGTCCGCTTCGGCCTGGGCCGATTCCTGGCCGACTGGGACGACCTGCTGGCAGAGGTGACCCGCTAGTGGAGGAGGGATTGCCCTCATGAGGATCGCCATGGTGTCCGAGCACGCCAGTCCCCTCGGAGTGCTCGGCGGAGAGGACGCAGGAGGCCAGAACGTGCATGTGGCCGAGCTGGCCACGGAGATGGGCCGCCAGGGGATGGACGTCGTGGTCCACACCCGCAGGGACGACCCACTCCTTCCGCCGCGGGTGGACCTGGCCCCCGGAGTGGTCGTGGACCACGTGGACGCCGGGCCGCCACGAGAGGTGTCGAAGGACCGGCTGCTCCCCTACATGGACGACTTCGCCGACGCCCTCAACCGGCAGTGGTCGGACCGTCGCCCCCACGTCGTCCACGCCCACTTCTGGATGTCCGGCCGGGCTGCGCTGGCCGCCGCCCGCCCGCTGGGCATACCAGTGGTGCAGACCTTCCACGCACTGGGTGTGGTGAAGCGGCGCCACCAGGGGATGAAGGACACCAGCCCACCGGAGCGGGTCGAAGAGGAGCAGGCCATCGTGGCCGGTGCCGACCGCCTGGTGGCCACCTGCACCGACGAGGCCTTCGAGCTGGCCCGCATGGGAGCCGACCGGAGCCTGGTGCGCGTCCTGCCCTGCGGTGTGGACCACCACCTCTTCGGCCCGGACGGGCCCGCCGACGCGCGCACCCCGGG
>JADDQT010000183.1:4669-4839 GCA_016781225.1 Actinomycetota bacterium | reverse complement strand
CTCGGCGTGCCGGGGGTGATGCTCTTCGGTGTGCCCGCCGTCAAGGACCCCGAGGGCAGCGGTGCGTGGAGCTCCGAGGGTGTGGTGCAGCTGGCGCTCGACGAGCTGCGCCACGAGGTCGGCGACGATCTGGTGCTCATGGCCGACCTGTGCCTCGACGAGTACACCGA
>JADDQT010000183.1:0-4648 GCA_016781225.1 Actinomycetota bacterium | reverse complement strand
CGACGCCACCGGCCAGCCCGACAACGACGCCACCCTGGAGCGCTATGCCGAGGTGGCCGTGGCCCAGGCCGACGCCGGTGCCGACGTGGTGGCGCCGAGCGGGATGATGGACGGCCAGGTCGCCGCCATCAGGGCCGGCCTGGACGGTACCGGCCATGCCCAGGCCGCCATCCTCGCCTACTCGGCCAAGTACGCCTCCGCCCTCTACGGCCCGTTCCGGGACGCGGTGGACGTGTCCATCGTCGGGGGCACCGGTGACCGGCGCACCTACCAGCAGGACCCCCGGAACCTGAGGGAGGCCTTGGCCGAGGTGGCCGAGGACGTGGCCGAGGGCGCGGACATGGTCATGGTGAAGCCGGCCCTCGCCTACCTCGACGTGCTGGCCGCGGTCCGCGCCTCGGTTCACGTGCCGGTAGCCGCCTACCACGTGAGCGGGGAGTACGCCATGGTCAAGGCCGCCGCCGAGCGGGGATGGATCGACGGTGAGGCAGTGGCCCTCGAGCACCTCGGCGCCATTAAGCGGGCCGGTGCAGACTTCGTGCTCACCTACCTGGCTCGGGAGCTGGCCCAGTCGCTGCATGGCTGAACCTGGTCATGGCTGACATGGCTGACAACGAGTCGCTCTACCGCCGGGCCTGTGAGGTCACGCCCGGTGGAGTCAGCTCGCCCGTCCGCTCCTTCTCCTCGGTGGGCGCCACGCCCTACTTCGTGGCCCGCGCCGAGGGAGCGTGGGTGTGGGACGTGGAGGGCCGGCGCTACCTCGACTACGTGCAGTCCTGGGGTGCTTCCATCCTGGGACACGCTCATCCCGCGGTGGTGAAGGCGGTGTGTGCGGCTGCGGTCCGGGGTACCAGCTACGGCGCTCCGACCGAGGCCGAGGTGCTCCTGGCCGAGGCGGCGCGCCGTCGGGTGCCCAGCTGCGAGATGCTGCGCCTGGTTTCCAGCGGCACCGAGGCCACCATGAGCGCCATACGCGCCGCCCGTGGCTTCACTGGCCGCGACCGCATAGTGAAGTTCGCCGGCTGCTACCACGGCCACTCCGACGCCCTGCTGGCCGGAGGCGGCAGCGGGGTGGCCACGCTGGGGCTGCCGGGATCGGCCGGCGTGCCCGCCGAAGCGGTGGCGCAGACGGTGGTGGCCCCCTACAACCAGGTCCCGGTGATCGACAGGGAGGTGGCTTGCGTGATCGTGGAACCGGTGGCCGCCAACATGGGCCTGGTGGCTCCGGCCCCGGGGTTCTTGGAGGGCCTCCGGACCGCCTGTGACCGAGCCGGCGCCCTTCTGCTCTTCGACGAGGTGATCACCGGCTTCCGCCTCGGCCCGGGCGGGGCCCAGGAGATGTACGGGGTCGTGCCCGACCTCTCCACCTTCGGTAAGGTTCTCGGTGGCGGGCTGCCCCTGGCTGCGTTCGGTGGCCGCCGGGACGTCATGGAGCTGCTGGCGCCGGTGGGTCCGGTGTACCAGGCCGGCACCCTGTCGGGGAACCCTCTGGCCACTGCCGCCGGCCTCACCGTGCTGGGTCTGCTCGACGACGCGGCCTACACCATGCTCTCCGGCCGGGCCGCCGATCTGGCCGCCATGCTCACGGGGGTCTTCGAGGAAGCAGGTGTCGCCGCCCAGGTGCCGGTTGTCGGCTCGCTCATGGGACTGTTCTTCGCCGATTCGCCCGTGGTGGACTACGACGCCGCCCGCGCGTCGGCCGCCAACGGTGTCTACGCCCGCTTCTTCAGGGCCATGCTCGACCGCGGAGTGGCCCTGCCGCCCAGCCCCTACGAGGCCGTCTTCCCCAGCCTGGCTCACACCAGGGACGACGTGGAGCGCACCGCCGACCTGGCCCGCGCCGCCATCGCGACTCTGTAGGCCGTCATGGGCATCGTCGACCGCCGGAGGATGGGGGCGCCGAGCGAGCGGCGGCCGCTACCTCGCCGGGGCCAGGCGGGCCATGGCCGCCACTGCCTTGTAGGCGGCTTCGGCGGGACCGAGCTCGTCCGGGCGGAGCAGGTTGGCCATGATGCGCAGCATCCACTCCATCAGCGAGCGTGAGCGCATGCCCGTGCTCACCAGCGCCCGCATGAGCTGCGGCCGGCCGATGACGTGCACGAAGGCCCGTGCCACGCGGTAGTAGAGGCCGTAGTTCTCCTGCAGCCGGCGCTCGTACTCCAACAGGGCGGCCCCGTCACCACCGTCCAGGGCCGTACCCACGGCCTCGGCGGCCATACGGCCGGTCTCGTAGGCGTAGGCGATGCCCTCGCCGTTGAACGGGTTTATCCCAGCACCGGCGTCGCCGATGACCACGTGGTTGGGTCCGACCCTCGGACCGACGGAGAAGGCCATTGGCAGGCGACCGCCGGTGGGCGGCCCGCACGACGTATCCTCCCTGATCCCCCACGACGCTGGGGCGTGGTGGGCGAAGGCGTCCATGAGATGGCTGGTGTTGACGTCCTTCCACTGGTTGAAGGTGGACAGCAGGCCGACGCCGACGTTGACCCGCCCGTCGCCCACCGGGAAGATCCAGCCGTAGCCGGGCAGCACGTTGCCCCGGCGGTCCCGAATGTCTAGGTGGCTCTCTATCCACCGCTCGTCGTGTCGCGGGGACTCGTAGTAACCGCGGATGGCCATGCCCATTGGGTACGCCTTGTTGCGGCTGGTGCCCATAGCCCTGCCGAAGCGGGAGTTGGCTCCGTCGGCCACCACCACGTATCGAGCCGCCACCTCCACGTTCTCAGGACCTCCGGACGGAGCCGAACCGGTCTTGTGCTTCACCACCACGCCGGTCAGCCGGCCGTCGCTGGTGATGGTGGCGGGCGCCGTGGCCTCGGCTTCCTCCCACAGCGTGGCTCCGGCCTTCACGGCCCGCTGCGCCACCAGGTGGTCGAGGTCCTTCCGGGTGACGACGTAGCCGAAGCTGGGGAAGTCGGGGTGCGACGGCCATTCCAGCTCGAGGGTGCGCCCGAAGGCGATCGACCGCAGGCCGCCGAAGCGGTGATGCCCGGCGAGGTCCTCCTGCAGGCCCAGGTCGTGAAGCTGCTTGACCGAGCGGGGCGTCAGGCCGTCGCCGCAGGTCTTCTCCCGTGGGTAGCGCTTCTTCTCCAGAAGGAGCACGTCGTGGCCGGCGTCGGCCAGCCAGTAGGCGCACGCCGCCCCGGCCGGGCCTCCTCCCACCACGACGACGTCGTGGCCAGGTCCGGCCGTGGTCAAAGGCCTACAGCTCGTCTCGTTCGTACTTGACCACCATCTCTATCTCCGCGTCGGACAGCTGGCCGCCGAACCCCGGCATGCCCCCCGTGGCGGGCCCGGCCTGGCCCCCCGGGCGATTCGGGTCGCCGTACTTCTGACCGCTCACCGGCCCCGAGCCGTCCTTCACCCAGGCGATGTGGTCGGCCTCGTTCGGGAAGGTGAGCTTGGAGACCCCGCCGGCCAGCGCCGGGCCGACGCCACCTTCGCCACTGGAGCCGTGGCACGAGGAACACCCTGCCTTGGCGTAGACGTCGGCGGGGGTCTCCACCTTCTTCACCGTGCGGTCCCCGAAGGCACCCATGTACAGGAACCCCCAGAAGGGCAGCAGGAGCAGGACGGGCATGACCCACATGGGGATCTTGGTCCGCATGGCTGCCTGGGCAGCGGGAGAAAGGGCGGGTACCGCCTCTTCGACCACCGGATCGGGCTCGGGCCTGCTGACCGGCGCGGGCCTGGCCTCGCTGGCCGCGGCGGCGGTGGCCGGCGCCTCCGGAGTTGCCGTGGACATGCCCTGCGTGCCCTCGGTCGGCGGCTCCGAGGGCTGGGGCGACGACGAGGCCAGGCCCAGCGCCTCCCGACGCTCGCGTGAGCGCTTCAAGAGGTGCTCGGGTACTTCGGTCACACGACCTCCTGTGTCGGGGGAGAAGAGGTGGGAGAACTGTAGGCGAGGGGTCGAGCGCCTCACCAAGCGCCCAAGTCGTGCACCGAACGAATGTGAGCGATGTGAAGGATCGCGGGGCTGCGTGGTAAAACGCCGGATAGTCACCGGAGGTACGATGTGAGCGAATTCACGAACGCCTGAGAGGTCATGGTCGCCTTCGTCGCATCCCTGCTGATCACCGCCCTGATGTGCCTGGTGGTCTTCGTCGTCGGTCGGACGCGCCCCCCGGGGAAGCCGCTCACCTGGGGCGAGGCAGTCGTGGCGGGGGTGTTCGTCTTCGCCCTTCTGCTCCTCATGTACGGCATCGTGCCCAACCAGTGGCTGTTGTGGGCCGACAACGAGCTCGGGTGGCGCAAGGACGCCTTCGGCATCCCCAATCCCTTCGGCAAGTCCTTCTTCGAGAACGGGATCTCCTGGCCCGGCGGCCGGGGCCGTATCCTGCTCTCCAAGGAGGCCATTCGCGACGTCATCGCCGCCACCATCTACATCGTGGGGCTCGTCGGCCAGATCGCGGCCTGGAAGTGGTGGCAGACCCGCGGTGAGCGCACCGGGACGACCGACGTGGCCCGCTCCGCCTACGGCCGGCCGCTGATCAGGAAGGCAGGCGCCTGATGGGCAGGAACGATGCCAATCCCCCCATGCCCTCCTTCCCGGGCGAGTACGTCCTGCAGGAGGTGGAGCCCGCCGACCTGTCCAAGGCGGTCAAGCCCAAGCAGTTCCTCCACATCGACCAGTCCGAGTGCATCATGT
>JADDQT010000425.1 GCA_016781225.1 Actinomycetota bacterium | reverse complement strand
CTGGACGAGGAGATCTGGAGAGCTGCGTGGGCCGAGGGGAAGGCCATGAACCTGAAGGAAGCCGCAAGATACGCCCTGGGGAAAGGTGACGACGCCTGATGGCTCGCCGGCGAGCCGGACGTCTCAGGCTCGTTGAGGTTAGCCTCCTCCCACGAACGGTCGAAACTACCTCGTTGGGACTCCGGACGGGGAGAGCGAGGCGCGAGATTACAGACGGTTTGTCGGGGGGCCAGGGATGCAAGCCGTCAGACGAGCAACGTCTTCGGCAGCTTTGCTGTGGGTGAGCCGATGAATGAGAATAAGACCGAAGAGGAGGCCGCCGGACTCACAAAGGAGGTGCGTGGCGGTTGGGTGAGAGTGACGGTGGACCCGCGGCGCCCGATTCGGGGCGCGTGATCTTCCTTGGGACCGGCGCCGCGCTAAACTGGGAGCGGGCGCAGACGAGCCTCGCCGTGCCGCTGGCCGGCGACGAGGCTATGCTGATCGACGCCTCGAGCGGCACCGTACTGCTGCGGCAACTGGAGGCTGCCGAGATCCCGCTCGAAAGCGTGCGCCACCTCTTCGTCAGCCACCTCCACTTCGACCACGCAGGAGGCCTCGCCCCCCTGCTGACCGCCCTGGCGCCTCTCCCCGGCGCTTTCCTTGCCGTCCACGCCATGCCTGGGACGCTCAAGGGGCTTAGAGAGCTCCTGGCCCTGACCATCCCCGGCGTAGAAGGCTGGCTCGGAGGGCGCCTTGCGTGGTGCGAGCTTGCCCCGGGCGAGTCGGTAAAGGTCAACGATGCGGAGATCACCCCCTTCCGGGTGGATCATGGCCTCGAGTGCGTGGGCTTCCGCGTGGCGCAGGCGGGCTCCGTCGCGGTCTTCGCCGCCGATACCCGCCCGTGCCGGGAGGTGGTCGAGAATGCCAGGGAGGCGGACCTGGTCATCCACGAAGTCTACGGCTTGAAAGCCGAAGCGGAGCGGGCGCATGCCCTGGGCCACACCACCGCGGCCGAGGCAGGTAGAATCGCCCGCAAAGCCGCGTCGCGTCGCCTGATTCTCACCCATTTCCGCGCCAGCCGTTTCGCCGACCCTGAGGTACTGGCGGCCGAAGCCGGGGCCTCCTTCGGTCAACCCGTAGAAGTGGCCCGGGACCTCACGGCCTTCGAGTTTTGAGAGGCCGGCATACGTCGATAGTCCCACGAGCGGCTGTCGCTCCTTGACGATAACCGGCCCGAAGTTCACGTTGACCTCGTACCCGGCTTCGACGAAGTCGTTGATGGCGGCGCGGTCCTCGACCCGTAAGGTACGCACGTCCACAAGCTTCGACGTTTGCGGCGGCATGAGCGAGAACCGCACCCGCGCCCTTCCCCGCGGGTCGTCTCAAGTAGTTACGGCGAGCGTACAGATGAACA
>JADDQT010000182.1:3257-4861 GCA_016781225.1 Actinomycetota bacterium | reverse complement strand
GGTGGTCCGGCTCCAGCTCCCCGGCGACCGCGAGCGCGTCCGCCAGTACGCCGCCATGGCGGCTCTGAACCTTCTCCGCCGGCGCCTGGGCGATCTCTCCGCTGCGGCTGGCGGTTGACCGGGGTGTCCCGGCCATTGCCGTCCGTGCGGCTGTATGGTCGGGACATGAGACACGGACTGTTGCGACGATCGGCAGCGTTGACGGGCGTGGCCGCCATGGCCCTGGTGGCTTGTGGTGACGACGACGAGGCGGCAAGCACTGGGAGCACGGTGGCCACGCAGGCCACGGGCGCAAGAGCAGACGTCGTCAATGCCCAGGGCCAGTCTGCCGGGCAGGTGACCTTCACCGAGGCTCGGGGCAAGGTGGTCGTGGAAGCCAGCCTGCGTGGCTTGCCACCGGGCTTCCACGGCTTTCACGTCCATGCCGTGGGCAAGTGCGAACCGCCTTTCACCACCGCCGGGGGCCACCTTACCGTGGGCCAGCAGGACCATCCCGCTCACGCCGGGGACCAGCCCACCGTGCTCGTGGGGGCTGACGGGACCGCAGAGAGCCGCTTCGCCACCGACCGCTACCGCCTGAGCGACCTCCTCACTCCCGAAGGCCGGGCCGTCATCGTCCACGCCGCCGCCGACAACCACGGCAACGTGCCCTCTCGCTACGCGCCCGGGATCGACCAGATGACCAAGGACACCGGTGACGCCGGGGCCCGGCTCGGGTGCGGGGTGATCAAGCGCCCCTGAGCCTCGGGTTCGGCGGCCAGGAACGAGAGAAGCCGCCGGCGTGTTCGCCGGCGGCTCCCCGATGCTGCGTAGGTTCAGAGGGGACGGACGTTCTGGGCTTCCTCGCCCTTGCGGCCGGGGGCAACGTCGAACTCGACCTGCTGCCCTTCCTCCAGCGACCGGTAGCCGCTGCCCTGGATGTTCGAATAGTGGACAAAGACGTCATCGCCCTGCTCACGGGATATGAAGCCGAAGCCCTTCTCTGAGTTGAAGAACTTCACAGTTCCAGTTGCCAACGCTTCTCTTCTCTCTCTTCACTGCGAGCAGTCCGAATGACCATCTCGTCCCCAAGACTCTACGGGATCGGGACCGGCGCGCCACACACGTCGCCAATGGGCGGCCCGAAGCGCTGGCCCGAGCGCCGGCTCAGTCGACCCGAAGGCGGGAACGCAGCTCGTCTCGGCGGACCTCGAAGTCCTCGAGCCCTACCTCGCCGTCGTCGTAGGACTGGTGTAGGCGGGCGAGGGCGGTGAGCACGCTTTCCTGGTCGTAGTTGCCGGCGGCGTCGGGCGGGCTCTCCTCGTCGCTGTCCACCCTCGTGGCCCGGCGCTCGCGCTTGGCCGCGGCCTTGGCCTGCTTGTCCTGGTCTCGCTGGCGCTTGGAGAACGTTGCGCGTTGCTTGCTCATTGCTGCCTCCTTAGGCGGTGGCGCTGACGGGGGACGCCAGGGTGGCCAGGTCGGCCAGGCGGGGATCGTTGGAGAACACCTCGACGATGGGCTGGGCGACTCCGAGCCGCTTCTGCAGCCGCTCGACGTCGGCGACCTGGTCCCAGAGCACGAAGGTGGCGACGGTGCCCGCCCGGCCGGCCCGGGCGGTGCGGCCC
>JADDQT010000182.1:0-3222 GCA_016781225.1 Actinomycetota bacterium | reverse complement strand
GTCGAAGTGCACGACGACGTCGATGTCGTCCACGTGGATCCCCCGAGCGGCCACGTCGGTGGCCACGAGGGCCTCCACCTTGCCGGCGGCGAAATTCTGCAGAGCCCGGTTCCGGGCCGTCTGGCGGAGATCGCCGTGGATGGCCTCGGTGCGCACGGACTCCTTGGAGAGCTGGCTGGCCAGGCGGTCGGCGCCCCGCTTGGTGCGGACGAACACGAGGGTGCGCGACGCCGAGCGGGCGATGGCCGCCACCACCCGTACCCGGTCCATCATGTGCACGGCGAGGAAGCAGTGGCTCATGTCCTCCACCGTTGTCGTCTCCGCCTCCACCGAGTGGTGCACGGGGTCGCTCAGGTAACGGCGGACCAGGCCGTTGACCTGGCCGTCCAGCGTGGCCGAGAACAGGAGCAGCTGCTGGCGGTGCTCGTTGAAGTGGCGCAGGAGCCACTCGACCTGGGGCAGGAAGCCCAGGTCCGCCATGCGGTCGGCCTCGTCGATGACGGCCGTCTCGATGCGGTCGAGAGAGATGTCCCGCCGCTCGATGAGGTCGATGAGGCGCCCCGGCGTGGCGACCACGATGTCGAGGCCCCGGCGGGCGGCGGTGATCTGGCGGTCGAGGGCCACGCCGCCGTAGATGGCGGCGACCCTCAGCCCGGCCGCCCTGGCCAAGGGGCGGACGACCTCCAGGACTTGGAGGGCGAGCTCGCGCGTGGGCACCAGGACCAGGCCGCGGGGTGAGCGCAGCCGGTCGTCAGGCTCCAGCCGCTGCACGAGGGGCACGGCGAAGGCGACCGTCTTGCCCGAGCCGGTCTGGGCCTTGCCACAGACGTCACGCCCGGCGATGGCGTCGGGGATGGTGAGGGCCTGTATGGCAAAGGGCTCGCCTATGCCCTCGTCGGCCAGGGCGGCGGCCAGGCGGGCGTCGACGCCCAGGTCGGTGAATGAAGTCATCAGCTGCTTCCTCGGTTGTGTGGCTTGCCTCGGCAACCCCACGACGGAGGAACAGCTGGAGGTGAGCCCGTGAGCCGGAAGGTCCTGGGCTCAACGGCTTCCAGCATATGCCATGACGCCGGTGCGGGATGACGCCGACCGAAGACGACGCACCGTCGGTAGGTGAATCGTCCTCGGTTCAGCTGATCCGGTCGACGATGCGCTCGGCGATGGCCAGGCTGGCGGTGGCCGCCGGAGAGGGGGCGTTGAGCACGTGCAGCAAAGGGCCGGTGCGCCGCAGCACGAAGTCGTTGACCAGACGGCCCTCCCGGTCCACGGCCTGGGCCCGTATGCCGAGGGCGTCGTCGTTCTCGAGGTCTCCCTCCTCGAGGTCGGAGAGGTAGCGGCGGGCGCTGCGCAGCGAGCGGCGCTTGGACAGCTCGTCGGCCAGCTCCCGCAGGCCCGTCGACCAGTGCTTGCGAGCCAGGCGCCAGGAACCAGGGAAGCGCAGGGAGTCCCACGTGTCGGCAGTGCTGAACGACCAGCGTGAGTACTCCTCCCGGGCCAGAGCCAGGATGGCGTTTGGGCCACAGGAGACGGTGTCGTCGAAGTGCCGGGTGAAGTGAGTCCCGAGGAACGGGAACCGCGGATCGGGCACGGGGTAGATCATCGAGCGCACCAGTGGGGCGGCCCGGGGGCCCAAGGCGTAGTAGGAGCCGCGGAAGGGGAGGATGCGCAGGTCTGCGGGGTAGCCGGCCAGGCGGTCGGACTGCAGGCCGGCGCAGACGATGCCCTGCCTGGCCTCGATCACCAGGCCGCAGTCGGTCCGCACCCGGACACCATCGTCGTCGCCGGTGATCGACGAGACGGGGAGGCCCAGCTGAAGGCGGCCGCCCCGGGCCACGAGGTCGTCGCCAAGGGCCCGGGCCACCGCAGCGAAGTCGGTGACGGCGGTGCCCGGCACGTGCAGGGCGGCGACACCGTGGGCATGGGGCTCGACCTCGGCGATCTGGCCGGCGCTGAGCCTCCTCAGACCGGGGACACCGTTGGCCGAGGCCCGCCGCTCCAGCTCCGCCAGCGGACCGAGCTCGGCCTCGTCGACGGCGACGATGAGCTTGCCTTCCACCCGCACAAGGATGGAGTGGTCCTCGCAGAAGCGGAGCATGGCCCGGGCCCCGGAGACGCACAGCTCGGCCTTGGCCGAGCCAGGCGGGTAGTACACGCCACTGTGGATCACGCCGCTGTTGTGGCTGGTCTGGTGGGCCCCTACGACTTCCTCCTTGTCCACCACCACGACGTCGGCCCGGGCGTCGCGCACGAGGATCTCGCGAGCGGTGGCCAGGCCCACGATCCCCGCACCGACCACCACGGTGCCAACACGTTCGCCCACGTCGACCATGTTGGCGGAACGGCTCGGAGCGCGGGCTGGCTGCGATCCCGAGGCGTTACAGTCCCTCCTCCGAGGCTGATGACGGCGAGGAGACTTGGGTGGCCAGGCTGGAAGCAGGCGACGAGGCACCGGCGTTCACGTTGCCGGACCAGGACGGCAAGCCGGTGTCGCTGGCCGACTTCGCCGGTCGACGGGTGGTCCTGTACTTCTACCCGAAGGACGACACGCCGGGCTGCACCAAGGAGGCCTGCCAGTTCAACGAGAACCTGGCTGCCTTTCAGGCGGCCGACGTCTCGGTCATCGGGGTATCGCCCGACCCGGCGGAGAGCCACGTTCGCTTCCGCACCCGGTACGGCCTCGAGTTCCCCCTCCTGTCGGATCCGGACCACGCGGTCATGGAGCAGTACGGGGCGTGGGGCGAGAAGACGATGTACGGCAAGAAGACTGTGGACGTCGTTCGCTCGACGTTCGTGATCGGGCCCGGGGGAAGGGTGGAGAGGGCGTGGTACGGGGTCAGGGCTGACGGCCACGCGGCGAAGGTGCTGGCCCAGATCGGCGCCTGAGATCCTGAGCCTCTGACGGATAAGTGCGGCTGTTCGTCGCCGTCTGGCCACCACCCGAGATCGTGAAGAGGCTCGAGAGCCTGGATCGACCCGCCGTCGACGGGCTGCGGTGGACCACGGCCGAGCAGTGGCACGTGACCCTGCGCTTCCTCGGCGACGCCGACGTGGTGGCGGCCAAGGACGCCTTCGGGCGGATGAGCGCTGCCGGCCACACGACGGCCGAGCTCGGCCCGGTCAGCGGGCGCTTCGGGCGGCGCGTCCTGCACGTGGCGGTCAGTGGCCTCGAAGGGCTGGCCGCGGCCGCGGGGGCGGCAACGTCGGGTGTGGGCAGGGCTCCGG
>JADDQT010000424.1 GCA_016781225.1 Actinomycetota bacterium | reverse complement strand
GCCATGGCTCGGGTGCTCCCCCTTCCGGTGGAGGCCCACGACGAGCGCCTCACCACGGTGAGCGCCGAGCGCTCGATGAGGAGCCTCGGGAGCAAGGGACCGGACAGGCGGCGGGCGGTGGACAAGGTTGCGGCGGCGGTCATGCTCCAGTCCTGGCTCGACGGCAGGCGTCGTTGACCGCCGGCCCGGAGGTCCGTCGCCGGCGACTGGTCGTGCTGGCAGCACTGGTACTCGTCCTCCTCCTGATCGGGGGCAGCGGCGTCCTCTGGTTTCGCCGCCAGGTCGACCCGCCCGGCAAGCCCGGCGAGGAGGTCCTGGTGGAGGTGCCGGCGGGATCGTCCACCAAGCGCATCGGCGAGATCCTCGAGGAGAAGGGAGTGGTGTCCAGCGCCAGCCTCTTCAGGGGCTACGTGGTGCGGTCGAAGGAGGGCCCCTTCCAGGCGGGGTCGTACCGGTTGCGCCGGTCGTCGTCGCTCGAGGAGGCGGTTGCCGCCCTGGAGCGTGGTCCGGAGCTGTCCTTCGACCGCCTCACCATCCCCGAGGGACTGGTCCTGCGCCAGATCGCGGAGCGGGTGGGCAGCGTCCCCGGGCGTTCGGCAGAACGCTTCCTCGAGCTGGCCCGGAGCGGCCAGGTCCGATCGCGCTACCAACCCGAGGGCTCGACCAACCTCGAAGGCCTGCTGCTGCCCGAGACGTACAACGTCGAGGACAAGGACGACGAGGCCGCTCTGCTCGAGCGCATGGTGGGCGCTTTGGACGACGCCGCGGCCAGAGCCGGCGTCGACCAGGTGGGCCAGGGGGGACTGGTGAACCCCTACCAGGCCATCATCGTGGCCTCCCTGGTCGAGCGGGAGGCCAAGAGACCCGAGGACCGGGGCCAGGTGGCGCGGGTCATCTACAACAGGCTGAAGGCCAAGATGCGCCTCGAGGTGGACGCCACCGTGATCTACGCCCAGAACAGGACGGGGGAGAAGGGCCTACGGGTGCTCGAGAAGGACCTCGAGGTGGACTCGCCTTACAACACCTACAAGGTCACTGGCCTGCCCCCCGGCCCGATCGCCGCCCCCGGCCGGGCCGCGCTGGAAGCGGCGATCGACCCTCCCGAGGGTGACGCCCTCTTCTACGTGACCATCAACGACTGCACCGGCGAGACCGTGTTCTCCCGAACGGGCGCCGAGCACGCCCGGAACACGGCTCGACGCAAGGCGGAGAACCCGGGCCAGGAGACCTGCTGAGCCTTCGTTCGACTCCCGACGGGGCGTGGCCCGCGGCCACCACGAGGGTGGCGGCGGTGATCGGCCGGCCCGTGGCCCATTCGCTGTCGCCCGTGCTGCACAACGCGGCCTTCGCCGCCCTGGGGCTCGACTGGGCCTACCTGGCCTTCGAAGTGGCTCCCGGGGAGGCG
>JADDQT010000181.1 GCA_016781225.1 Actinomycetota bacterium | reverse complement strand
GCGTGCTGGTCGTCTTCGGCGCCTCGGGGGACCTGAC
Source organism: Actinomycetota bacterium (assembly GCA_016781225.1). Classification (GTDB taxonomy): domain Bacteria; phylum Actinomycetota; class Acidimicrobiia; order Acidimicrobiales; genus YB1-3. Next base: position 4,792 of record JADDQT010000181.1, on the reverse strand, counting down.
CAAGCGCAAGCTGATCCCCGCCCTGGAGGCTCTGGCCGCCAACCGCCTGCTGTCCTCCGCTTTCGTCCTGGTGGGAGTGGCCCGGACCGAGATGAGCGACGAGGCTTTCCGCCAGCTCGCCCTCGACGCGGTGAAGAAGCCGAGCGCGGCGTGGCAGGACCTGGTCAGTGGCTTCAGATACGTCTCCGGCGGCTACGACGACCCGGCCACCTACCGGGAGCTGGGCCGGGTGCTCGACGCCGTCGACGCCGAACGGGGAACGGCCGGCAACCGCCTGTACTACCTGGCCACCGTCCCCGAGGTGTTCGCCGCTGTGGCCCATTACCTCGCCGACTTGGGCCTCCCCCGCCCTCTGTCGGAGGACGCCTTCGTGAGGATCGTGGTGGAGAAGCCGTACGGCCGGGACTTGGAGAGCGCAGCCCGGCTCGACGCCGCCATTCTGGAGGGGTTTGCCGAGGAGCAGGTGTACCGCATCGACCACTACCTCGGGAAGGAGACGGTGCAGAACGTCCTGGCCCTGCGCTTCGCGAACTCCATCTTCGAGCCCATCTGGAACCGTCGCTACGTCAGCCACGTCCAGATCACCGTGTCGGAGTCCCTCGGCGTCGGCGACCGCGGTGGCTTCTACGAGGGTGCCGGGGCTCTGCGTGACATCGTCCAGAACCACGTGATGCAGGTGCTGGCCCTCACGGCCATGGAGCCGCCGGCCACCGTGGACGCCCGCGGCATCCGCGACGAGAAGGTGAAGGCCCTCCGTGCCGTCGACATCCTGAGCCCCGAGGAGGTGGCCGACAACGTGGTCCCCGCCCAGTACGTGCCGGGGTGGGTGGAAGGCGAGGAGGTCCCCGGCTACACGCAGGAGCCGGGTGTCTCGCCTCACAGCCGCACGGAGACCTACGTGGCCATGCGCCTGCGAGTCGACAACTGGAGGTGGGCGGGGGTGCCGTTCTACGTCCGCACCGGCAAGCGGCTCCCCAAGCGGATGACCGAGGTGGCCATGGAGTTCCACCGCGCCCCGCACCTTCCCTTCGGTGCAGAGCAGACGCGGGGCCTCGGCTCCAACGCCCTGGTGCTTCGCATCCAACCGGACGAGGGCATAACCCTGCGCTTCGGCGCCAAGGTCCCCGGGCAGGCTCTGCGGGTGCGGACGGTGTCCATGGACTTCTCCTACGAGGCCGCCTTCCTGGAGCAGGCCCCCGACGCCTACGAACGACTCCTGCTCGACGCCATGCTCGGGGACCCCACCCTGTTCATCCGGTCCGACGAGGTGGAGCAGTCGTGGCGCATCGTGGACCCCATCCTGAAGGTCTGGGGACAGGAGGGCCGGGCTCCGCTGGTCACCTACGTGGCGGGGACGTGGGGCCCGGAGAAGGCCGACCGCCTACTCGAGCAGGACGGGCACGCGTGGCGCAGCCCCTAGACCAGCCCCTCGAGTCCGGGGGGGAGCAGCCCCTCGGCCCCGTCGACGCCGGCTCGACCGAGCTTGGCTCCTGGCGAGGCGAGGGAGTCGGCGTGGGCCAGATCCTGGAGGCTCTGGGCGAGCTGCGACGGGGCGAGCCCCGGGCCGCCACCCGCACGAGCGTGGTCAACCTCGTGATGGTGGCCGACGACGACGAGGAGGCCGAGCGGGCCTGCTCGGCCATGCACCGGCTGGAGACCGGCCACCCGGGCCGGACCATCGTGCTCGTCCGAGAGGACGAGGGGGCGGCGCCGAGGCTGGATGCGGAGGTCAGCCTGCACGGCGCCGTGGCCGGCGGCCATGCCGTGTGGTCGGAGGACGTGGGCCTGCGCGTCAGAGGCGCGCTGGGCGAGCACCTGTACTCCCTCGTGGAGCCGCTCACGCTTCCCGACGTGCCCGTGGTGGTGTGGTTCCTCACCCGCCTCCCCCGGCCGTCCGACCCGGTGCTGGCAGCGGCCGGCTTCGTCGTCGTGGACACCAAGGACGCCGCCGACGACGCCTCGTTGTCCCGCATCACGGCGCTCGCCGAGAGCCACCACGTCATGGACCTGTCGTGGATCCGCCTCCAGCCGTGGCGCGAGCTGATGGGCAACCTGTTCGAGGTGAAGCCGTTCCGGCCCTTCCTGGACGGCGTGAGTGCTGTGACCATCCAGGGCAAGGCCGGCCCCCGCCAGCTGATGGCCGGATGGCTCTCCTCCCGGCTCGGCCTGCCCCCAACGGCCTTCTCGCTGTCGGATGCCCGCCACCTGGTGGTTCGCCTGAGCTGTGAGCACGGGGGGACGAGTGGGACCTTCACCGTGGACCGCGTGGCCGGGCAACGCCTGGTGCGCTCCAAGGCGGAGGTCGAGGGAATGGCTCCCTATGAGGACCGCCTGGTCCTCCACGACGATTCCCTTCCCTGGTCCCTCGGCAAGGCCCTGGCGCGCCTGGAGCCGCACCCTTCCTATGGGCCGACGCTGCGGTGCGCCGTAACCTTCGCCTCGTGACCGGAGCAGGTGAGCCGTGAACGGCGAGCTGGTCGTCGTGGACGACGTGCCGGGCGCCTTTGCCGAGCGAGTGGTGCAGGCCTTCCGGGAGCGCCCGGACGAGGAGTTCTCCCTCGTCCTGTCGGGCGGTGAGACGGCCCGCCGCTGCTACCAGCGACTGGCAGCCTCCGCCGGCGACCGCATCGACTGGTGGCTGGTGGACGTGTACTGGGGCGACGAGCGCTGCGTGGCGCCCGACGACCCCCAGTCCAACCAGCGCCTCGTGCGCGAAGCCCTGCTCGAACAGGTGGGGGCGGCCAACTCGGTGCATCCCATGCGCTGCGAGGAGGGCGCCGACCCCTACCAGCTGCGGGTGGGCGAGGTGGGCCGCTTCGACGTGGTCCACCTCGGCCTCGGCCGCGACGGGCACACAGCGTCGCTCTTCCCCGGTTCGCCCGCCCTCGACGCCGATCCCGGACGCCTGGTCGTCATGAACGAGGATCCGACCGGGAACAACCCTCTGCTCCGCATGACCCTCACCTACTCGGGGATAGCCCGTGGCCGCCTGGTGCTCTTCACCGTGTCCGGGGAGGACAAGCAGCCGGCCATGCAGCGCATCGCCGACGGCGAGGACCTTCCGGCTGCACGGGTCCAGGCCGACCGCGTGGTCTGGCTCGTGGACCCCGCCGCCGCCCCCCGCTGACACTGCCTGCCGGCCAGCATGGGACCCACACGCCGTCGACGGCACGGGTCCACGCCGATGTCACAGGCCGGCCCTACCCTTGGTCGGGTGCTGCCCTTACCGAGGTCCCTCTCACCGTCGAAGGTCGCGTCCTTCAAGGACTGCGCCCTGGCCTTCCGTTACTCGGTGATCGACCATCTCCCGGAGCCTCCCTCGGTGCCGGCGTCGAAGGGCACGTTGGTGCACCGGGCCCTCGAGCGCCTCTTCTCCCAGGTCCCGGCCGGCCGGAGGACTCCCGGGGCAGCCATGCACCAGCTCGACCTGGCATGGAGCGACCTTCGCCTCCACCCCGAGTTCGCCGGTCTGGCCCTGGATCAGGACGCCGAAGCCGAGCTCCGCGCCGATGCCGGCCGCCTGGTGGCCAACTACTTCGAGCTCGAGGACCCCAACCGGGTCCGCGCCGTGGGCATCGAGCTCATGCTCGAGGCCAACCTCGGGGCCATGCGCCTGCGCGGTGTCATCGACCGTCTGGAGCTCGATCCCGACGGCGAGCTGGTGATCACCGACTACAAGACAGGGAGGGCACCCGGCGTCGCCTTCGAGAACAGCCGCCTGGGCGGCGTGCAGTTCTACGCCTTCCTCTGCGAGCAGGCGCTCGGACGACGGCCCGCTCGCATCCAGCTGCTCCATCTGGCCGAGCCCCTGGCCATCGTGAGCGTGCCCACGTCCCAGTCGATCCGGGGGCTCGAGGGCCGGGCCTCGGCCGTGTGGTCGGCCGTGGAGCGGGCGTGCGCCACCGAGGACTTCCGCCCCAGGCCCTCCCGCCTCTGCGATTGGTGCGCCTTCCAGGCGTACTGTCCGGCCTTCGGGGGCGAACCGGTCCCGGCGGTTGCCACCGGTACAGCCCCGTCCGTGCTCTGATCGTGACGTGACGGGGGGAATGGCCCAGCTAGTCGGCCGCTTCGACGACGCCGTCGAGGGAGTCTTCGAGGGATGGCGGGGAAACCGGGCCATGGACCGGATCTTCTACGGGGCATCCGCCCTCGGGGACCACAGCCTGATCTGGCTGATCCTGGGGGCGCTGCGAGGGCTCCGGTCCGACCACCACTGGAAGGCGGCCGTTCGCCTCGGTGCAGGGATGGGCATCGAGTCGGCGCTCGTGAACCTGGGCGTCAAGTCGCTGTTCCGTCGCAGCCGCCCCACGCCGGCGGCCAGCCGACCGCTGCACATCCGCCAGCCGCGGACCAGCTCCTTCCAGAGCGGTCACGCCACCTCGGCCTTCGTCGGCGCCGGGCTCCTGGCCGAGGACGACCCGCTGTGGCCCCTGTACTACGCCGTTGCCGTGGTGGTGGCCACCAGCCGCGTGTACGTACGCATCCACCACGCCTCCGACGTGCTGGCCGGGGTGGCGGTCGGCATCCCACTCGGTCGGCTGGGTCGCCGCCTGGTCCCCCTGCCGCCGGCCCAAGGGTGAAACCTCTGGGCGGGGGCGGGGGCGGAGGTCGTAGAGGGCGGAGGCGAAGCTAGTCTCTGGCCATCGATGCCGGTACCACGGCGCGGAAGGGAGCACTATCGGTGATCAAGTCGGCGATCACATCTCGAAGATGGGCTGCCCTGTCGGTGGCCGCCACCCTTCTCCTCACGGGGTGCGGGTCCTTCCTCAGCACCTCCGGCGAGACCTACGTC
>JADDQT010000423.1 GCA_016781225.1 Actinomycetota bacterium | reverse complement strand
CCAGATGCACTACGCGCGGCGGGGCGAGATCACACCGGAGATGGAATTCGTCGCCCTACGGGAGGGCGTGAGCGCCGAGCTGGTCCGCGACGAGGTGGCACGCGGGCGGGCCATACTGCCGGCCAACGTCAACCATCCCGAGTCCGAGCCCATGGTGATCGGGCGCAGCTTCTTGGTGAAGGTCAACGCCAACATCGGCAACTCTGCCGTCACCTCCTCGGTCACCGAGGAGGTGGAGAAGCTCACGTGGGCCACCAAGTGGGGCGCCGACACCGTGATGGACCTCTCCACCGGCGCGGACATCCACACCACCCGCGAATGGGTGCTCCGCAACTCGCCGGTGCCCATCGGCACGGTGCCCATCTACCAGGCTCTGGAGAAGGTGGACGGCCGGGCCGAGGAGCTCACCTGGGAGGTCTACCGGGACACGCTGATCGAGCAGGCGGAGCAGGGTGTCGACTACTTCACGGTGCACGCCGGCGTGCTGCTGCGCTTCGTGCCCATGACCGCCAAGCGGGTCACCGGCATCGTGAGCCGGGGTGGGTCGATCCTGGCCGCCTGGTGCCTGGCGCACCACCAGGAGAACTTCCTCTACACCCACTTCGAGGAGATCTGCGAGATCATGGCCGCCTACGACGTGGCCTTCTCGCTCGGAGACGGGCTCCGTCCCGGGTCGGTGGCCGACGCCAACGACGAGGCCCAGCTGGCCGAGCTGCGCACCCTGGGCGAGCTCACCGAGGTGGCCTGGCGCCACGACGTGCAGGTGATGATCGAGGGCCCGGGGCATGTGCCCATGCACAAGATCAAGGAGAACGTGGACCTCCAGCTCGAGGTCTGCCACGAGGCCCCCTTCTACACGCTCGGCCCTCTCGTCACCGACGTGGCGCCCGGTTACGACCACATCACGTCCGCCGTCGGGGCGGCCATGATCGGAATGTTCGGCACGGCCATGCTCTGCTACGTGACGCCCAAGGAGCACCTGGGGCTGCCCGACCGGGACGACGTCAAGCAGGGCGTGATCGCCTACAAGATCGCGGCGCACGCCGCCGACGTGGCCAAGGGCCATCCCGGTGCCCAGGGTTGGGACGACGCGCTCTCCAAGGCCCGCTTCGAGTTCCGCTGGCACGACCAGTTCGAGCTGGCTCTCGATCCGGAGACGGCCCGGGCGTACCACGACGAGACGCTGCCCGCCGAGCCGGCCAAGACGGCCCACTTCTGCTCCATGTGCGGGCCCAAGTTCTGCTCCATGCGCATCAGCCAGGACGTCCGCGACTACGCCGCGGCTCACGGCGTGGGCGACGGGGACGCCATCGAGCTGGGCATGAAGGAGAAGTCGGCGGAGTTCGCAGCCGTCGGCTCGGACCTCTACGTGCAGGCCGACCTGGCCGCGCCGGCGCCTCCTGGGCCCCGC
>JADDQT010000180.1:4433-4909 GCA_016781225.1 Actinomycetota bacterium | reverse complement strand
CGCTCGGCGTAGGCCCCGCCGGCCAGCCGGTGGGCCACGCCGGTGTCGATCACCACGAGCGCCAACTCGTTCCGGGCCAGGTCGACCGGAACGAGCTCGTGGCCCATGGAGCGGGCGTCTAGGAACAGGGCGTGGCCAGCGCGGCCCAGCATGCACACCATGTGGTCCATCACCCCGACCGGGGTGCCGGTCATCCGCCACTCCGCCTCCTGCCCGACCAGCGCCAGCTCGGTGCGGCTGAGGTCGGCGCCGTGCAGCTCGGCCAGGGCCATGGCCACTACCCCGATCAGCGCAGCGCTCGACGACAGCCCTGCGCCGGCCGGCACGTCGGAGTCCACCATCACGTCGGCACCCCGAAGGTGGAGGCCTCTCTGCATCAGCGCCCAGGCCGCGCCCTGCAGGTAGGCCGACCACCCTGATGCGCTGTGGGGACCTATCTGGTCCAGGGGGGCCTCGACGGTGCCGTCCATCTGGCG
>JADDQT010000180.1:0-4375 GCA_016781225.1 Actinomycetota bacterium | reverse complement strand
TCGATGGCCACCGGGAGCACGAAGCCGTCGTTGTAGTCGGTGTGCTCGCCGATGAGGTTCACCCGCCCCGGCGCCGCCCACAGGGCTTCGGGCGCCCGACCCGTACGTTGCTCGAACTCGCCGCTCACCGCTTCGAGTCGGGCCGGCGAGACCGTCAACGCGCCCCGAGCACGGCGGCCCGCAGCCGGCCGGCGCTCGCCTCCGGCGTCATGTCGTTTATGAAGGCGCCGGCGCCGATTTCGGACCCGGCCAGGTACTTGAGCTTCGTTGCCGTGCGGTGAACCGGCGTGAACTCCAGGTGCAGGTGGCTCACCTCGAGCCAGGGGCCGTCGTCAGTCGGGGCCTGGTGCATCGACATCACGTAGGGCAAGGGGAACCCGAACAGGGCGTCGAAGCCCCGCAGGACCGTTTCCAGCAGCTCGGCCAGGGCGTGGCGTTCGGGATCGGTGAGGTCCAGCAGGCTGGTGGCGTGGCGGTGGGCGATTAGGTGCACCTCGTAGGGGAAGCGGGCGGCGAAGGGCACGAAGGCGAGGAAGGCGTCGTTCTGGGTGACCAGCCGGAGGCCGTCGGCCCGCTCGCGAGCCACGACGTCGCAGAACACGCAGGTGCCGTGCCGGCGCAGGTGGGCCATGCCCGCCTCGAGCTCGGCCCGAGGTCGGGGAGGGATCTCTGGGTAGGCGTAGACCTGCCCGTGGGGGTGCTCCAGCGTGACGCCGATGACCTCTCCCCTGTTCTCGAAGACGAAGACGTAGGCCACCTCGTCTCGGGACCCGAGGACCCGGTAGCGGTCGGCCCAGACGTCCACGAGCCGGCGGATGTGGTCCGTGCCCAGCTGGGCCAGGGAGGCGTCGTGGTCGTCTGAGTAAAGGACCACCTCCGTAGCCCCCCGCGCCGGTTCCACCGGGTACAGCGGCGTGGACGGCAGCGGGGGAGTGGGCGGGTCGGCAACCAGGGCGGGGAACCTGTTCTCGAAGACCACCAGGTCGTATGAAGAGGCCGGTACCTCGCCGGGCGATGAGGGATCCCTGGTGGGGCAGAGCGGGCAATGGTCCGCGGCCGGCAGGAAGGTCCGGTCCTGGCGGTGAGTGGCAAAGGTCCGCCATTCACGGGTGGTGGGATCGAACCGGCGTTCGATCATCGGGCCAGGATCATCGGGCCAGCCCCAGCCCGCGTCGGTAATAGGCGAGCCGGCGCCCGTCGTCCTTGACGATGGTGTCCCGTTCGAGCAGCGGGCGTGGCACGGCCGCCCAGCGCACGATGTCGGCGAGCAGCGCCCGAGCCGCCGGGTCACCCTTGAGCGCCCCCTCGCAAAGTCGGAACTGGCAGACGATCATGCGTCCCGAGCCCACTTGGTGCGAGCCGACCACGGCGCCGGTGACCGCGCCCGGAACGGGCTTGTAGGCGATGACAACTGGGGTGTCGGGCAAGGCGTGGGCGCCCATGCGAGTGATCACGCTCCGGGCATGGACGTTGGAATCCTCCGCCACCAGGACCCGGCCACGGGGCAGTGACGGTAGGCCCCCGTGGTCGGTCGTGAAGTGGAAGACGGATCCGAAACCGGCACCGAGTCCGGTGAGCACGGCCGGCACCGGGAAATGGGGCCCCGCTTCGGGGGCTTGGACCAGGATCACGCCGGTCTGGCCTCGTCGTAGACGGCCTTCGAGCTCGTGGCCGGCTGCCGCGTCGAGCTCACCTTCGGCGACCACCGTGGGGCCGGCGTCGGCGATCCTGGTACCCACGCGTTCGAGCGCCTCGGCGCTGACTCCTCCGCCTATGAGGCGGACGTCCACCTTGGTCATGGGCTCGGCCACCACGTGGATCGGGTAGCGGTTCTCTGCCACCACCGTCCCGCTCGCCCGCAGGCTGAGCACAAGGTCATGGCTTCCCGGGACGTCGGGGGCGGAGAGCGCCACCTCCCCCACCCGGCTGGCTCGATGGCCGTCTAGGTGGCCGACCCGCACAGCTGTCACCGACTCGTCGAAGCGCGCCGCAGCCGCCTGGCCTGGCAGGTCGGACGTGTCCACGGCCAGGAGCTGGTCCATGCTCGTGGGCCCGGTCGTGTCCGCGAAGCGGGCCTCGACCTCGACTTCGTCTAGGGCCGGCCCGTCGTTCGCAACGTGCACCGGCGCCGACACCAGCTGGCCCGCCACCACGACCAGGCTGGACAGGCGCAGCATGGGCAGCACCGTCTGGTTGGCCCTGGTCATCTCGGCCACTGGGATGACCTTGGGCCGGCGGTGCAGGTCCAACAGCCCGTTCAGCTCGTGGGGCACGTCGGTGAGCTCGGTGAGGCAGTAGCCCCCGATGTGGTCGTGGCGGCGGAAGACCTCGGCTTGGAGGCGGTCCGATAGACCCTGGTAGCGCTGGGTCTCGGTGACGAAGCGCCCTAGGGTGCCCGGCCAGAGGGACCCTGCCAGACCGTTGGCGTGGACCTCCCGCAGGTCCCAGAACGGCGGCTTGGGCAGCAGCTCCATCGCAGGCAGCCCCCAGTCCCCGAACTCGGTGACGAACAGCGGCCGGTCCACGTCCGCCGACCGCGCTGCCTTGGCCTCGAGCTCCTCCAGGTAATCGCGGTGCAGGCCTCCGTACCAGTGGGCGGTGAGAACGTCGGCGGCGAAGACACGGTCGGGATCCGGTTCCAGCCAATCGTTCTCGATGACCGGCCGAGTGGGATCGGCCTCCCGGGCCGCGGCCACCAGGGCCCTAGCGAACACCTCGTAGCGGTCCCACTGGCGCGCCTCGAGTCGCTCGAAGCCCACCTCGTTCATCAACGACCACAGCACGATGCTGGGGTGGTTGCGGTCCCTGCGGATCTGCTCTCGGACGGCCGCCGCACAACGGCGCCCGACCAGCGTGTCGGCCTCCCCCCCCAGCTCCTCGTGAGCGATGGGCTCGGCCACGGGGATGTCGCAATGGAGCAGCATGCCGGCCTCGTCGCACACCTCGAGGTAGGTGGGGTCGAACGCCTTGATGTGCAGGCGGAGGGTGTTGAAGCCCATGGCCTTGGCGGCACGAACCTCCTCTTCGATGCTCTGGCGGCTGCCCTCGGCGTAGAGCTCGTTGGCCCGGAAGCCCTGCACCAGCGCGCTCTTCATGCGGTAGGTGTCACCGTCGATGACGATGCGACCGTCCTCGATGCCGATGGTGCGGAGCCCGAACCGGACGGTATGGCTGTGGCTAAGGGCGCCGTCGACGACCACATCGGCCAGGCACTCGTGCAGCACCGGTGTCTCCGGCCGCCAGTGGGCGGCGACGCTCGGCCCCAGCCGAAGCTCGACATGGGTTCGCTCGCCTGGACCCAGCTCCACCTCCTCCTCACGGACCACGCCCACCGTCCGCACCCCGAGGCGGGCCTGTGCCCCCGACGGGGAACGGTTGGCCAGCTCGACGACGATCCCCAGATCCTCGGGGTTGGCGTCGACGAAGACGTCGTCGATGACGACCGGCCCGTGACGGCGGAGCAGGACCGGTTGCCAGATCCCGCCGTAGGTCATGTACAGGCTCGGGCGGCTCGGGAAAACGTTGTTCAGCCACCCCTGCTTGCCATGGGCGAGGCGGATGTGCTCGGGGTCGTGCAGGGACGGATCGACGACCCGCACGGCGAGGGCGTTCTCCCCGGACACCAACGCCTGGGACGGGTCGAGCTCGAAGGGGGTGAAGCCGTTGTCGTGGCTACCCAGCAGGCGTCCGTTGAGGTAGACGTCGGCGATGTCCATGACCGCGGCGAAGCGCAGCGTCCAGTACCCGTCCACACCATCGAGGACGAAGCGGCGCAGGTACCAAGCCACGCCGTCGAGATCCAGGTGTCCTTGAGCCTCCCACAACCCCGGCACCTTGATGGCCTGTCCCTCGGGACCCGACAGGTCGCCGGGGCCGCGGTCGCCGGGGAACAGCACCCACTCACCGTCCAGCGAGGAGCGTCCTTGCTGGTCGAAGCGCTGGGCGGCAGGCGAGGTCATGGCTCCATCACCAGGGCGACCTTGCCGCTCCTTGCCTCGTCGGCCACCTCGTAGGCCTGCCCGGACTGGGCCAGGGCGAAGCGATGGGTCACCGTGCGCTCCGGGCGTAGATCCCAGCGCACTAGCCGCTCGACCAGCTCCTCCATGCGACCGATGCTCGTGACCCAGGACCCGAGGACGGTGAGCTGGCGGTGGATGAGGACGGGGCTCACCTTCACGTCCAGGTGGTCGCCCTCACCGACCAGGACACAGCAGCCCCAGCGGCGGGCGCCGTGGAGGGCGAGCAGGCGCCCGGCGGGCGAGCCGGAGCAGTCGACAGCAACTCGCAACCGTGCCCACCGGTCAGCGCTCGAACCCGCTCGACGGCATGCTCGTCAGCGATCACGGCCTCGTCCACGGCCCCCAAGCTTCGGGCC
>JADDQT010000179.1 GCA_016781225.1 Actinomycetota bacterium | reverse complement strand
CGGCGGGCAACCGCCCTGGCGTCCACCTTGTCCAGCGCCGCCCGCAGCCGCTCGACGTGCTCTGCGACGTCGTCGGCCAGGGCGTCCTCGTCGTGGGCAAAGCCCGCCGGCAGCGAACGACGGAACTCCAGGTCGTCCATCACCTCGGCGACGGCGTCGCTCATCACGTCCTTCCAGGTGGAGGTGAGCACACCGACGGTGAGGTGGGCGCTGACCTCTTGGCGGGACTCAGCGGCATGGGGGAAGCCACGGGGGATGTAGAGGCAGTCGCCCGGTTGGAGCTCGGCGGTGAGGACGGGCGGACCCGGCTCCCCGAGGTCGGGGGACCACCGCTGCGTGGGAAGGGGTAGCTCCACCACCGGCTCGTGCACGGCCCACTGCTTGCGGCCCGCTAGTTGCAGGACGAAGACGTCGTGGGTGTCGTGGTGGACGCCGAGCCCCCGGGAGCTGGGCGGCGTCACGTAAGCATTGGCCTGGACCGGGTGGGTGAGCTGCTGCTCGAGGTCCCGGCAGAAGCGCATCACCGCCGGCCAGTAGCGGTGAAGGCCCTGGAGGACCAGCGTGGCTCCGGAATGCAGCTCCTCGTAGATACGGGCTGAGTCCCCCACGTCCGACACAGCTCGGCCTCCCAGGCGGGCCGTCCGGGTGTAGGTCGCAGGGTCCAGGGGCTTGCCGTCGCGCACCAGCCGGAACGCCGGCTGGCGGGGGAAGGTGGAGACCAGGTGGTCGACGTCGTCGTGCGACAGCAGGTCGGCAAAGCCTGTGCCATCGGTGCTCGTGCGGTGGAGGGGCGACCTGGTCCAGTGCTCCCCGAGGAAGCGCCCGACATCGCCCACACAGCGGGCGAGTGCCGTTCCCACCTGCTGATCGGGACTACTGGTCGGCGCTGTCGCCCTCGTCGCTCGAGTCGCCCTGGTCGGTGGCGTCGTTGGAGTCGGACGGGTCGCCCTGGTCGGTGGCGTCGCTCTCGTCCCCGGCGTCGTCACCGGTGTCACCGCCGTCACCGTTCTGGAGCCGGATGGTGGAGTCGGGGCGAATCAGGGTGGTGGTGATGTCCTCGTCAGTGAGTCCGGAGATGGTTCCGGAGGTGGTCATGGCCATGACCCGACTATAGAGAGGCGCACAGTGCCCCGTCTCGTCGTAGACGCCATGAACGTGATCGGCTCGCGACCCACGGGGTGGTGGCGGGACCGCTCGGGCGCCGTGCGTGAGCTGCTCGGTCGTCTCCAACGCCTCGTAGCCACCACGGGCGACGGGGTGGTGTTGGTGCTTGACTCCGCGCCGCCCGGTCTCGGCGAAGGCACTCACGGAGGGGTGCGGGTGGCTCATGCCACCAGGCGGGGCCGCGACGCAGCCGATGATCGGATCGTGTCACTGGTGGCTGCCGATACGGAACCTTCCAGCCTGCTCGTGGTCACGTCCGACCGTGAGCTGCGACGGCGGGTGACCGATCTGGGGGCAGAGGTGTGCGGTGCGGGGGAGCTGCTGCGCCGGTTGGACGAGCTGGGAACGGCGGAAGGCCCCTGACCGATCAGCCGATCAGTCGATCTCCTCGTTGGACCGGCGCACCTCGTCCTCTGCCGCCTCGACCGACTCGAGCGCGTCACCGTTCACCGGGCCATCCTCGGCCGCTGCTTCTTCCCGCTCCACCCGGCCCTTGGCCTCGACTTCGCGGTCGCCGGCGGCCCACCCCAGCTTCTCCTTGACCTCGCTCTTGGCATCCTTGGCCGACTTGTTCGTGTCCGGACTCATGGCCGCGAACCTAGAACATCACCGGGCGCGCTAGACCTCAGTAGGGCAGTCTCGAGCCCCCACAGCCTCAGGAGGTCCCGCATGCCCGGCTTCATCGATCGACACGAGGTGCGCCGCCTCGTCGACAACGGCGCCCAGCTCGTTGAGGTGCTCGGCAAGAAGCAGTACGAGGAGGAGCACCTCCCGGGGGCGGTGAACATCTTCCTCAAGGCCATGGCCAAGAAGGCGCCCGAGCAGCTCGATCCGAGCAAGCCAGTGATCGTCTACTGCGAGGACACCCTTTGAGACCTGAGCCCGAGAGCCGCGTGGCGGCTCGAAGCGATGGGGTTCGAGGAGGTCTACGACTACGTGGCCGGCAAGGTGGACTGGTTCGGTGCCGGCCTGCCTGGTGAGGGCCAAGCGGCCGAGCTGACCCGCATCGGCGCCCTGGTGGACTCCGAGGTCTCCACCTGCGCCATGGAGGACTCGGTGAAGGAAGTCCGAGGCCGCCTCGGCACGGACGACGTGTGCCTGGTGGTCAACGGCGAGAGGGTGGTCCTGGGCCTGGTGCAGGGCGAGGATCTCGACGGCGACGGAGACCCGAGCTCGGTGGACGACCGCCCGGTGGGCGAGCTGATGCAGGAGGGCCCCAGCACCATGCGGCCCAACGTCCCCGCAGCCATGCTGGCCGGCCAAATCGAGGACGGCTCCTTCCCCCGGCTCGTGGTAACCGACCCCGAAGGGACTTTGATCGGGATCCTCCGAGGGGCCGACCTCGAATCGTGGGCCGAGGGCGAGGGCAAGGACCAGCTTGAAACCGTCCATGAGGGCCACGACCACGGCTGACAGCCGGACTCACTCGGGGCGGATGACCTGGCGTTCCACCGCGAACTCGCCGGAGACGCCCCGCACGGTCACGTAGTCCACGACGTCGAGCCTTCCGTCGCGGAAGTGCAACACCTGTGCCTCGTAGGACTGCTCGCTGTCCACTGTGAAGGTGCCCAGGCCGGTGGAACCGGTGGAGCCCACCGTGAGGGTGAGCGTGGCCTCCTCGGTCTCAGACGTGCGCCGGTGCACGTGGCCGGCCACGACGAGGGGGACCTTGCCCGTCGAGTCCTCGGCCAGTCGGCGGTCGTGGACGGCGAGGACGTCGGGGCGCCGCTCCGTCACCTCGGCCGCCACTCCCGGCGCCTCCCTGGACCGGGCGGCGGCTGCGTCCTCCGAGTTGATCTCGTTGGTGGCGGTGAAGGTGGGATCGGCCACGCCCATGATGCGGAGGCCACCCACCGAGGTGACGTCGTCGGTGAGGACGCTCACATTGGGCACCCGGGCGAGGGCGGCGCGGTTCTCGGGCGAGTCGTGGTTGCCGGGCACGAATAGGTAGGGCACCTTGACGCCTGCGATCACGTCGCCGATCCGGGCCTCGATGGCGTAGCCGAAGGAGGTGAGGTCACCGGTGTCGAGCACGGCCTGGACCCGGAAGCTCTCGGCCAGGCGCCGGGTGACCTCGGCGCCCAGTGGGTTCGAGTGCACGTCGCTCACGTGCAGGATCCGGACCTCGGCAGCCGCCTCATCGCCGGCCTCGGTGCCGGCACTGGCGGCGTAGAGGTCGGCGACCTGGGCGCTGAGCACCCTCACCCGGTCCCGCACCTGGCCGAACTCCTGCACGTGGCGCCGGGCGGCGGACAGGACCGACGGGGCTCGCTCCACCGGTCCCTCGTAGCTCGGGCGGGCGAAGGCCTGGATGTCGAACTGTCGCCACGTGAGCCCGCCGAGGAGCCCGATGGCGAGGGCTCCGGCACCGGCCCCGACCAGGGCGTGCCACCACCTGCGCCGGGGAAGGAGCACGCCGCCGACGGCGCCGGCCACAGCGGCCAGGAGCAGGCTGCGCACGGCGAGGTGACCGAAGAGGGGACGCAGGTCGCGGCGCACCTGCTCGGCCAGCTGGCGCTGCGGATCGGGGTCGTTCAAGAGGGCCTGCACCCGCTCGATGTCCACCTCGTCGATGCGCGCTTCGAGCAGGACCGGGGCGTCGTGGGTCTCGGCGCTGACGCGGCCCACGGGGGGCAGCTGCAGCCTGGTGCCTCCCGGCCCCGGCCGGGCCTGGAGCACGACCTTGCCCGGACCCACCGAACCCTCCGTCCGGGCTGCAAGGCCGGTCACCACCAGGGCGGCTACCACGCCGGCCACGGCGACCATCGCCAGGTGGAGCCACCGGCGGAGGGCTCGACTGCGGACCGGTCCGGGCGCCTCGTGAGAAGCACCACCACCCGACTCCACCACCCGACCTTGCTCCAAAGTCCCTACACGAACCTCAGCTCGCCGCCGTCAGCATCATCGGCCTCGTCGTCGTCCACCGTGCGGGCGCAGGTCGGACACCACCACCGGGCTTCCATGGCCGTGCCGCAGGCCTCGTGGTGGAGGCCTTCGCTCCCGCCTTCGGCCGACCCCCACTGGGCAAGGAGCCGGAGGGCGCCGGCCAGCTCCTGGCCCGAAGCGGTCAGCTCGTAGGCGAATCGGGGAGGCCGAGTGCTGTAGGGACGGGCGACCAGGACGCCGTCGCGCTCGAGACCCTTGAGCCGCTGGCTCAAGACGTTGGGGGCGATGCCGGGGACCGCCTGCTGCAGCTCGCCGAAGCGCTTGGCGCCCCCCAGGAGGGCGTGCACCACCAGCAGCGCCCAGCGATCGCCCACCCGGCCGACGGCCCGCTCCAGGGGCGACTCCTCGTCGGAAGCGGTCACCTCCCCATGTTGGCCGCTGAGGGCGACTCGGGGCGGTGGTCGATGCTGTGTCATACTCACTTGCGAAATGCTAGTGACAAGTGAAAGGAAGCGCAGCGTGACCGTGTTGGACGAGATCGAGCAGGCCGCCACTGCGGTGGCGGCCAGGGTGGGCCCGGCCGTGGTGGGGATCGGCCGGGGACCGGGACGGGGCGCGGGGGTGGTGGTGGCCGACGGCGTGGTCGTCACCAACGCCCACAACCTCCGGGGAGAGGAGGTCCCCGTTCGCTTCGGCGGAGGGCGCCAGGACGTGGCCCGGGTGGCCGGCGCCGACGTGGACGGTGACTTGGCCGTGCTCAGCGTCGACACGTCGGGGGTGGCCCCAGTCGAGTGGTCCGAGGGCGGCGTGCGCCAGGGTGCGGCCGTGTTCGCCGTCACCAGCAGCTCCGCCGGCGAGT
>JADDQT010000422.1 GCA_016781225.1 Actinomycetota bacterium | reverse complement strand
TGGCCTCCCCGGTCGGGCACCCGCCCAGGGTCCGGCACTCGGCGACCAGCTCCGGGCCCGCGGCGCGGTGGATGGCGCCGTCCACGCCGGCCCCTCCCAGGAGCGACCGGTTGGCAGCGTTGACGATGGCGTCCACGTTCTCCCGGGTGATGTCTCCGTGCACGGCTTCGATCCTCACGGCGGCCAGCTTCTACCTGCCCGGACTCTCCCCTTGCGCAGGTGTCGGGGAGAGGCCATGATGACAACGCTGTAATTACATCGGTGCTCTACGAGGTGGCTTGCACCGGCTGCCAATGGCAGGGAGGTTGCTGTGAGGGGATCCGAAATGCTCGCCGAGCTGCTGGGTACAGCTCCCGAGCGGACCTGGCAGCGCCAGGCCAACTGCATGGGAGTCGACCCCGATCTCTTCTTCCCGGAGCGTGGCGCTTCGACGCGGGAGGCCAAGGAGGTCTGCCGCGGCTGCGTGGTACGTGAGGATTGCCTCGAGTACGCCCTCGCCAACAGCGAGAAGTTCGGCATCTGGGGCGGGTTGAGCGAACGTGAGCGCCGCCGCATCCGTCGAGCCCGGTCCGTGGCCGGGCGGTCCCGGGAGACCGCCTCCGCCTCCTGAGCTTGCCGCCCGGCATCGACGGCGCAGGCCCCGGACACTGATCACTGCCCCCCACGACCGGCAACGTCGAGGCCCGCCTTCTCCAGGCGGGCCTCGATCGTCCGGGAGGGGTCCAGGTCCAGTTTCCTCCAGCGGGAGGACGGGATGGCCTCGAGCACCCTTGCGGGCACCAGCCCCACCAGCTCGGCCCGGGCGATCGCCACATGGCTCCGTACTGCGTCGAAGGCAGCATCGGGGCCCACGGCGAGGGGCTCGATGAGATTGCAGGAGACCTGCGCCACCCCGTCGAGATCGAGGCCGAGGGCGCGGATCCCCGGGCCTCTGATGGCTGCAGCCACCTTCCGGGCAAGCTGCACGTCAGACCCGGCACCCAGCCAGAGGTTGTAGGCCACCAGCACACCGCGGGCGCCCACGCTCAGCGCCCCGGCGCTCGGATGGGGCCGGTCGGGGCCCGTGGTCGGCGCCAACGACGTGAAGGCGTCACGGCGGACTTCGGGAAGGGAACGCTCGGGCCCGAACACGAAGCAGGGGAGGTCCAGTGACTCGGCGGCCCAGCGGGCGAATCGGTCCCGTGCGGCGAGGGCCTCGTCGAGCGAGGAGCCCTCGAGCGGCGTGAAGGGAACCACGTCGGCCGCTCCCAGGCGGGGATGGCTGCCGCGGTGGGTCCGCAGGTCGATGCGGGCCACGGCCTCGGTCACCACCCGCTCGGCTGCCTCCTGCACATGGGGGCCGGCCAGGGTCAGCACGCTGCGGTTGTGGTGGGGGTCCGAGTGCTCGTCGAGCAGGTGGGAGCCGGCGGCGAGGCGCAGGGCCC
>JADDQT010000178.1 GCA_016781225.1 Actinomycetota bacterium | reverse complement strand
CAGCCAGGCGCCTCTGAGTCGGGTGGTCCCGGGCCGCCGGTGAACCCGGACCTCGGGCCGGTCCTCATCGGCGCAGACGAGCTGCAGGCCAGGGTGACGGAGCTCGGCACGCAGATCACCGACGACTACGCGGGCCGGGCACCCCTGCTCGTTGGCGTGCTGAAGGGCGCCTTCATGTTCATGAGCGACCTGGCCCGCGCCATCCGCCTCCCCGTGGAGTTCGACTTCATGGCCGTCTCCTCCTACGGAAGCTCCACCAAGGCCAGCGGCGTGGTTCGCATAGTTAAGGACCTCGACCTCGATCTCTCCGGCCGCCACGTGCTCCTGGTGGAGGACATCGTCGACAGCGGTCTCACCCTCTCCTACCTGCGACGCAACCTGCTGGCCAGGGGCCCGGCCAGCCTCGAGGTGTGCGCCCTCTTGGTGAAGGAGGGGATCCAGGAGGGCCAAACGGACTTCCGCTACGTCGGGTTCCGGATCCCTCCGACGTTCGTGATCGGCTACGGGCTCGACGTAGCCGAGCGGTACCGCAACCTTCCCTACGTCTGCGCCTGGGCGGGCTAGCCCGTCGCGTCCCGCGCCGGGACCGGTGACCTGCCACGGGTACCCTACGGGCCATGGTGAGATCTCTGGTCCGTAAGCCCGCGCTGTGGGTGGCGCTGGCCCTGGTGGTGGTGTTGGGGGCGGCCGGCGTCCTCGGTCGAGGCGAGGACCGCCAGAAGCTCAGCCTCAGCCAGCTCGAGCGCCTAGTGGCCGAGAAGGGTGTGCGTTCGGCCCAGATCGAGGGCGACGACAAGGTGGTGGGCCGGCTCACCAACGGGAAGAGGTTCGAGTCCAAGTTCCCGGCCGAGTACGGCGACGAGCTGACCCGCGACCTTCTGAACGCCGGGATCGAGCTGGACTCGAAGGGCGCCAAGGGCAACGTGTGGCTCTCCCTCGTCCTGAACCTCCTACCGATTGCTCTGGTGCTGGGCGCCTTCCTCTACTTCATGAACTCGATGCAAGGCGGCGGGAACCGCGTGATGCAGTTCGGCAAGGCCAAGCCCAAGCAGGCCTCCGAGAACGGTCCCAAAGTCACCTTCGCCGACATCGCCGGGGCCGACGAGGCCATCGAGGAGCTGGTGGAGATCAAGGAGTTCCTCAAGTCACCGGGCAGGTTCCAGGCCACCGGAGCCAAGATCCCGAAGGGCGTGCTGCTCTTCGGACCGCCGGGTACGGGCAAGACGCTCCTGGCCCGAGCGGTTGCGGGCGAGGCCGGTGTGCCCTTCTACTCCCTGTCGGGCTCCGACTTCGTGGAGATGTTCGTGGGAGTGGGGGCCAGCAGGGTGCGCGACCTGTTCGAACAGGCCAAGACCCACGCGCCCTCCATCATCTTCGTGGACGAGATCGACGCCGTCGGGCGCCACCGAGGGGCCGGCGTGGGTGGTGGCCACGACGAGCGCGAGCAGACCCTGAACCAGCTGCTCGTGGAGATGGACGGCTTCGACACCCACGCCGGGGTGATCCTCATCGCCGCCACCAACCGCCCGGACATCCTCGATCCCGCCCTGCTGCGGCCCGGGCGATTCGACCGCCACATCGTCGTCGACCGGCCCGACATCGAGGGCCGGACGCAGATCCTGCGGGTCCACGCCCGGGGCAAGCCCATCG
This sequence comes from Actinomycetota bacterium, assembly GCA_016781225.1. GTDB lineage: Bacteria > Actinomycetota > Acidimicrobiia > Acidimicrobiales > YB1-3. The sequence goes on along the minus strand of JADDQT010000178.1, from coordinate 3,293 downwards.
ACGAAGCGGTGGACCTCGCGGTGCTTGCCCGTCGCACGCCCGGGTTCACCGGTGCCGACCTGGCCAACCTGCTCAACGAGGCGGCGTTGCTGGCGGCCCGCCACGGACACAGCGGCATCGGGATGGTGCAGCTGGAGACCGCCATCGACCGGGTGATCGGCGGCCCGGAGCGCAAGACACGCGTCATGAGCGAGAAGGAGAAGCTCGTCATCGCCTATCACGAGGGTGGGCACGCCCTCGTCGGCCACGTGCTGCCCCACGCCGACCCCGTTCACAAGGTCTCGATCCTGGCCCGCGGCCGAGCCCTCGGATGGACCATCTCGCTGCCCACGGCGGACAAGTACATCGTCTCCCGCTCCGAGTTGCGTGACCAGCTCACGGTCCTCATGGGAGGACGCACGGCCGAGGAGCTGATCTTCGACGAGATCACCACCGGGGCGGCCAACGACATCGAGAAGGCGTCCGAGATCGCTCGGGCCATGGTGACCCAGTACGGCATGAGCGACGTCCTCGGTCCGCTCCAGCTCGGCCAGCAGGGCGACGAGGTCTTCCTCGGCCGGGACATGAACCATCACGTCAACTACTCCGACCAGATGGCTTCCCACATCGACGTGGAGGTGCGGGCGCTCATCGACGGTGCCCACGACGTGGCCGTCGAGATCCTCGAGGCCCACCGATCGACCCTGGACCGCCTGGCGGCCTCGTTGATGGAGGAGGAGACCCTCGACACCCACGAGCTCATGGCCATCCTCGGCGATCTGCCGCCGTGGCCGGCTCGCACGCCCGCACCACCCCCCGAGGAGTTGCCGGCGGCGGCGGCCATCGAGGTCCCGAGCGAGAAGTCGACGGAGACGCCGGGGTCGAAGGGCGCCAACCGAGGCCGCCGGCGAGCGGCCCGGCCGAGGCCGAAGCCGGCCACCGCGTGACGCCGCCCCCCGAAGGTGTCGACCGGGGGCGGATCCAGAAGGCCGTTCGGGAGATCCTCGAGGCCATTGGTGAGGATCCCGACCGCGACGGGCTGGTTGGCACCCCCGAGAGGGTGTCGGCGCTTTACGCCGAGATCCTCGGAGGCCTCGCCGAGGATCCCGACGAGAGCCTGGACGTCAGCTTCGACGCCGGCCACGACGGCATGGTGATGGTGAAGGACGTCCCCTTCTACTCCGTCTGCGAGCACCACCTCGTGCCCATGGTGGGCAAGGCCCACATGGCCTACATCCCCGGCGAGGACGGCCGCATCACCGGGCTGTCGAAGCCGGTCCGCCTGGTACAGGCGTACTCGCGGCGCCTTCAGGTCCAGGAGCGGCTGACCACCCAGGTCGCCGATGCGCTCGAGCGCCGGCTCCGCCCGAGGGGCGTGCTCGTAGTGGTCCAGGCCGAGCATCTGTGCATGACCATGAGGGGCGTGCGCACGCCCGGGGCCATGGCGGAGACCTCGGCAGTGCGGGGGCTGTTCCGCGACGACGCCCGCACCCGGGCCGAGGCCATGACGATGATCCACGGCCGGTGAATCCCGGCACGCCGGCTCCTCTCCGGCCCGTACGCTCTATGCCGATGGCCCCCCTCGTGATGGGCGTGTTGAACGTGACGCCCGATTCGTTCTCCGATGCCGGCTGCTTCCTCGACCGGGAGGCGGCGATCGCCCATGGCCTGGCCATGGCCAGGGCGGGCGCCGACGTGGTGGACGTGGGAGGCGAGTCCACCCGCCCGGGCGCCGAACCCGTGGACGAGGCCGAGGAGCGTCACCGGGTCCTGCCCGTGGTGGAGGCCCTGGCGCCCCACGTGAGGGTGTCGATAGACACCGGCAAGGCGGCGGTCGCCGAGGCGGCCGTGGCTGCCGGGGCCACGCTGGTCAACGACGTCACCGCCTCGTTGCACCCTGTTGCCGCCGACACGGGTGCCGGCTGGGTGGCCATGCACATGCAGGGCGAGCCCCGCACGATGCAGCGCGACCCCCGGTACGACGACGTGGTCGGGGAGGTACGCGGGTTCCTGGTCGAGCGGGCCGAGGCTGCCGCCGAGGCGGGCGTGGGGGAGGTCTGGATCGACCCCGGCATCGGTTTCGGCAAGACCAAGGAGCACAACCTCTCCCTGCTGCGCCGCCTGTCGTCCCTCGTGGAGACCGGCCACCCGGTGGTGGTCGGCACGAGCCGCAAGTCCTTCCTCGGGATCCTCGCCGGGGGTGCTCCGGTCACCGACCGCCTGGAAGGATCGCTGGCCACCGCCGTCCACGCCGTTTCCCAGGGTGCCCGGATGGTGCGCGTCCACGACGTGGGCCCCACGGTGCAGGCCATCCGGCTCACGGCTGCCGGTTCACCAACGGGGGTGTCCCGGTGAGGGGCAAGTGGGCGGCGGGCATCGCTCCCCGCAACTTCACCTGGATCATCAAGGGGAAGCTGGCGGTCAGCGAGCGGCCGGGCGGCTACGCCCGCAACCATCGCCGGGTCCGCCGCCAGGAGGAGATCATCTGGCTGCGAGAGCAGGGTTTCACGCGGATCGTGTCGCTGCTGGTGTCGCCTCACAACCTGCATGCCTACGACGAGCTGGGCATGACCTGGGCCCACGAACCGCTGGGACTGCAGTCCGACGCCCGCACCGTGCTCCCCAGGCTCTTCGAGGACCTCCAGGGATGGTTGGACGCCGGCGAGCGGATCCTCGTCCACGAGGAGGAGCTGGGCGACCGCGTCATGGGCGTGATGGGCGGGTACCTCCTGTGGGCCGACCTGCTCGAGAGCGGGCCCCAGGCCATCGCAGTGCTGGAGCGGCTGGTCCATCGCCAGATGGGTCCCCCCGGCAGGGAGCTGGTGGCGCTGGCGCCGGCGCTCTGAGCGGCCGGGGAATGACCGACCGTCCAATGGCCGACCACATCGAGCTGCGGGGGCTGCGGCTCATGGGCATCCACGGAGCGCTGGCCGAGGAGCAGGCTCGGCCCCAGCCCTTCGAGGCCGACCTCGACGTCGAGGCCGACCTGGCCGCCGCCGCAGCCACGGACGACCTCTCCGACACCGTGGACTATGCCGCCCTGGTGGAGGCCATGGCTCGGGTCGTGGACTCGGAGCGCTACGCCCTGCTCGAGTCACTGGCGGAGCGCATGGCCGAGGTGGCCATGGCCGACGAGCGTGTTCACGCCGTCACCATCGCCATACGCAAGCTGCGCCCACCGGTGGCCGCCGACCTGCGCAGCGCGGGCGTTCGCATCACCCGCGCCCGGCAGTCCTAGTCCCGCTCCGACCCCACCCGGTGCGCGCCTTTCTCGGTCTGGGCTCCAACGTCGGCGACCGGTGGGCGCACCTGCG